>WFPV01000154.1 GCA_015487405.1 Aquifex sp.
CTAACCTTTTTTAACTTCCCGTCGGGGAGAACGCACCTGAAGGTATCCCCGTCTATAACTCTAACGACCTTGCAGGGAATTAATTCCTGGGCGAACAACGCCAGAGGCGTAATTAACCCTAATAAAAACTTCTTCATTTTTTGACCTCTTTTAGCTTGAGCTCAGCGAGCCTTCCAAAGTATGTGTCCGGAAACTCCTTCCTTAATGTTGCCCAGATGCCGAGAGCCTTATCCCTCTTCCCTTCCTTTTCGTAAATAAAGCCCTGCAAGCTGAGAGCGGAAGGGTAATTGAAACGTTCCTTACTCACACCTTTTGCCTCTTCCAGAGCCTCCTTAAATCTTTTCTTTTCGTAAAGCTCCGCACCCACCCTTTCCCTATAGAAGGACTTTAGTTCTTCGTCTTCAATACTATTCTCCACTTCCCCGTAATTTCCCTTCAGTGCTTGAAGGTAGGGATAAAAGGGAGAGTCCTTTGCATACTTTAAGGCTTCCTCGTAAGAGATTTTTCCTTTCTCGTAAAGGTAAACCTTGTAAGCTATCTCTTTGAGTTTCTCTTTCTTTCTGGATTCGTAGAAGTTGTAACTCCAGACGCCGAGAACGATTAAAACTACTACAGCGAGGAAAAGGTAAAAATCCCTCATATACTCATTATCTCCTTCTCTTTAGCTTCCATCAGTTTGTTGAGCTCCTCTATGTATTTGTCGGTGAGCTTCTGGAGTCTCTCAAGTGCCCTCTTTTTATCGTCTTCGGAAATTCCCTCTAAATCCTCTATCATCTCCTTTGCATCCCTTCTCGCGTTTCTTACCTTCACTCTCGCCTCTTCCGTAATCTTGTGAAGGAGTCTCACAAGCTCCTTTCTCCTTTCCTCGGTCAGGGGAGGCAAGGTGATCCTTATTATGTTTCCCTGAACTGTGGGATTGAGGTTCAGCTCCTCCCTTATCGCCTTTTCTATCGCGGGAGCGGCATTCTGGTCCCAGACCTGAATCATTATCTGGTTGTGCTCGGGGATGGAGATTGTCCCGAGCTGTTTTATGGGAACCTTAGAGCCGTAGTATTCAACCTTTATCTCTTCAACGAGAGCGGTGGAAGCCCTGCTCGTCCTGAGTCCTGCAATCTCCTGCTTGTAATACTCCACCGCCTTTTTCATATCCTTTTCTGTTTCTTTCAGGATACTTTCCATTTCCTCTATCATATTTCTTTATTATAACTTTACCCTTTTACTATTGAACCCACCTCTTCCCCGAGAATGGATCTCTTTAGATTTCCTTTTTCCTTTACATTTAGAACGATAACGGGAATCTCGTTTTCTTTACAAAGAGTTAAAGCGGTGTGGTCCATGACCTTCAGACCTTTGTTTATGACCTCTAAGTAGCTTATCTCTCTGATAAGAACCGCGTCGGGATATTTTTCAGGATCCTTGTCGTAAATTCCTCCTACCTTCGTAGCCTTTATGAGAACCTCCGCACCTATCTCGGCGGCTCTCAACGCCGCAGCGGTATCAGTTGAGAAGAAGGGATTTCCCGTTCCTCCTGCAAAAATAACGATTCTTCCCTTTTCTAAGTGTCTTATAGCCCTTCTCCTTATGTAGGGCTCCGCTATCTGCCTCATCTCTATCGCGGAAAGAACTCTCGTGGGAATCTTGACGTGGTTCTCTAAGGCGGACTGGAGGGCTAAGGCGTTTATCACGGTTGCGAGCATTCCCATGTAGTCCGCGGTAGCCCTATCTATTCCTATCTCCTTTCCCTGAAATCCCCTGAATATGTTTCCCCCACCTATCACTATGGCAAGTTCAACGCCGATGTCGTAAACCTCCTTTATTTCGTGAGAAATGTATTCAAGAAAGGAGGGGTCAATCCCGTAACCCCTCTCCCCCGCAAAGGCTTCTCCCGAAAGCTTTAAGAGAACCCTCCTATACTTGGGCGTCTCCCCCATCAGAGACCACCCAGCTCAAACCTACAGAACCTCTTTATCTCAACGTCAAGCCCGCTCTCCTTTATTACGTCCTTGACCTTCTTCTTATCGTCCCTTATAAAGGGCTGCTCAAGGAGAACCTTCTCTTGGTAGAACTTCTTCAGCTTTCCTTCCACTATCTTGTCAACGATGTGCTCGGGCTTTCCTTCCCCAAGGGCTTGCTCCCTTAAGATTTTTCTTTCTCTATCAAGAACCTCTTGGGGAATATCCTCAACCCTTACGTATTCAGGTCTCATAGCCGCAATCTGCATAGCTATATCTTGAACGAGCCTGAGAACCTGGTCGTTCAGCTCGGGAGCTTTGAAGTCCACGAGAACCCCTATCCTTCCACCACCGTGAACGTAGGAGTGGAGATAATCTTCGGTATCGTATCTGCAGTATCTGGAGAGCTTTATGTTCTCCCCGATTTTTGCTATAGCTTCTTTTATGAGGATTTCCACGGTTTTTTCCGGCTCGTCGTAGAGTTTCTGACTTAATATTTCCTCACCTTCTCCCACTTTGTTCTTATTCTCGTCCGTTTCAAGTATGTGTCTCGTTATCCTTTCTGCGAGCTTCTGAAACTCCTCGTTTCTCGCAACAAAGTCGGTCTCACAGTTTAGCTCTATCATAGCTCCCTTTTTCCTGTCGTCCGATACGAGGACGTATATAAGACCTTCCTTAGTCTCCCTTCCCGCCTTCTTTTCAGCCTTTGCAAGCCCCTTTATTCTTAGAATTTCCTTAGCTTTCTCTATATCACCGCCCGCTTCCTCAAGAGCCTTTTTACAGTCCAGCATTCCCGCTCCGGTCATTTCTCTGAGTTTCTTTACATCTTCCATGCTTACAGCCATTCCGTGACCTCCTTTTAATCCATTTAGATTATATCAAAGCCTACTAAATTAAGATTTTATGAAGCTACAAGTTGTAGAAAATCCTATCGTAGTATTTGAAAATGGCATTTACAGACCCGAGCCCACCCGTTTCTGGATATTAGAGCCCGAGTTTAAAGCCGCTGTCTCCAAGTTGGAATCCGAAGGCTACATAAAGAAGCTTTCTGAGGAAATTACTAAAGACGAAGAGCTCTTTAACTTTATGGTCAGCCTTCACGAGAAGGAAGTTAGAAAAAGGGAGGAAATCTTAAAGAGGGACTTTCCCGACATTTACCACGGGAGTGGAAAATGGGATTTGGTCTGCAAGAGAGTGCTCCTTAACAAGGATATCGGAATAGGGGGAATAAGGAACTTCAGGGCAAAGCCCTTTAAGGTTAGGTGTCTCCACCTCTGGACCGCTTACCACCTTGGTGACGAGGAGTTTAGAAACCCTATAGGGGAGTTCGTCCTTTCTAAGATTTAGCGGCTTCTTCCAATATAGCCTTTACCCTCTCTTTTGGAATGTCCAACGCCTTTGCTATTTCCTCGTCGGATAGGTTAAGGTTCTCTTTCAGTTTCTGGATTATCTCCTTCCTTGCATCCTCGTAGCCTTCCTCGTAGCCCTGGTTGTAAGCGGTAGTTTGCCTCAGCTCCGTAGAGGATATCCCGGGAGTTCTCGGAAGGTATATCACCTCACAGTAATACTTCAAGTAGTCAAATTTTCCCTTCCAGTCGTCCCCCATAACGAAGACGTCTACGCCGTATTTCTTTATGTCCTCTACCTTCTGCTCCCAGGTCTTTTCAGGAATCACCTTATCAACGTATTTAATGGATTCCACTATCTTTTTTCTATGCTCATAGGGTATTAGTGCCTTCTTTCCCTTCAAGGCGTTGAACTCGTCCGTGGATACCCCCACAATCAAGTAATCTCCGAGCTCCTTGGCTCTTTTTAATATATTCAGATGTCCTATATGAAACATATCAAAGGTTCCGTAAGTCAGAACCACCCTCTTCTTTTTCTCGCTCATATATCACTCCTTTCCTTTTCTTTTCCAAACCAAGTATATAGTCAGTGCAACCCGTACGTTCGTTATTATAGCTAAGAAAACGAATAGCTCCTTAATCCACCCGAAAAGTGTAAAAATCATTATAAGGAATATCCTCTCGTCCCTTTTTCCGAGAAGGAAGCGAAGCTCCTTTATAACGATGTAAGCGTCCTCACAGTAAGCTCCCTTAAAACGTTCCGTAGAGTAGCTCACCATAGGTGTCCCGAAAATAGCTAAGAACACCCACGGCATGAAGTCCCACGAAGGCTTAAGGTGAAAGGCGAGAGCGGTTAAAAAGGCAAAGTCCACGTATCTGTCAAGAACCGAGTCCAGCCAAGCCCCGAACTTAGTCGTCTGCATTCTCGCCCTTGCTATTTCCCCGTCTATCCCGTCAAGCATTGAATTTATTTGAAGCAAGATACCGCCTAACGGCGGTGAGAAGTAGGCAACGAGTGCAGAAAAGAGCCCAATGAAAAAGGTCAGCCACGTAGCCTGATTGGGCGTCAGGTAATCAACGAGATAGTAAGAGAGAACCTTAGATACCTTACGGTTTATAAGCTTTGTGACCCAGCCGTCTCCTGCAACCTTTACCGCGAGCTGGATTATGTATTTCTTCGCCCTCTTTACATCCTCCGGAGTGTCAACATCCATCCAGAACTTGCCCGAAACCTCAGTGCAAGAAAGTTGTGCCTCTTTTGCAAGCTCGCTCATCGTGAGTTGCTCCTTTTCCTGAAGGAGCCTTTCCGCGACTTCAAATATACCCTCATCAAGCACGAAGAAACCCGTGTCAAATCCGTCGTAATTTGTGAGTCCCTTTCCGATTTCCTTTATCCTTCCGTTCTCACACTTTACTTTTGTTGCTTCTGTCTTGTCTATGTAAAGTCCGAGCTTGTCTATTATTAATCCCTTCCCTTTTAGAGCTTCCTCTATAAAAGCCTTCTCGTAGAGGTGGTCAGACATGAGAACTGCAAACTCTCCCTTTACGTGACCCCTTGCAAGGTAGAGGGAATAACCGTTCTCCCTTTCGGGATGGGGATTTTCTACGAGAGTGGCGTCAAAACCGCTCTGCCTTAAGAACTCCTCTATCTTTTCCTTAAAACGCTTGTTTACTACTATCACGAACTCTTCTACACCTGCGTCTTGCAGGAGCTTTAAATTCCTGTAAAGTATTCTCCTTCCCGCTACCTTTATTAACGCTTTTGGCGTATCCTTCGTTAACTCCCCTAAGCGTTTCCCTTCACCTCCCGCTAAGATAACCGCCCTTTTAACCATAAGACATTAGTTTATCAAAGGGAAGAAATCACTCCGCACTTCTACCGAAGATAACGACAAAGAGCAGGATTAAACTAACCAAGAAAAAAAGAAGGCTTCTAAGGTAGTGCCTCCTTAAAAGGGAGACCCACAGACTTATAAGCGTTTGAAGAAGGTAGTAAAAGGCGAAAGCCTTTGATGCGTAAGCGATTATCTCAAAGATGTTAGCACTCCATATGAGTATCACCCCTATTATCGTAGTAAGAAGATAGCCGAGTTTGGAAGATATCCTGCCTTTTGTTTCCTTCCACAATAGTCCGCCCGCCCCAATGGTATCCGCCACCGCCGCACTAAACTGGCTCATTAGAGGTCCTACCCTTATGAGATAACCGAGAACGAGCGAGATTGTAGAAGCAAGCATTATAATTGCGGTCTCGTTAACCTTTCCTTCCGGTAGCGTGTAGAGTATGGGAGTAACGAGAAAAATAAAGGAAACGTATATGAAACCCGAAATGAATTGAGCGAGTTTCATCCCCTTGACTCTCTCCTCCGGGGAATACTTCTCTCCTAAATACTTGGAAGTCTCAAAGCCTTGAACTATAAGCAGTATTCCCGCAAGAATTTGAAAGGTCTCAAAGGTTATAGGTTTAAAGACCTCTCTAAAGTGCATATGGTGAACGTCGTAAAGGGTTAGTGCTATTAGGAAAGAAAATATTATGGAGAGCTTTATAGCAACCGCATACTTTTCCATAAACTCCAAAAACTCTAATCCCCTTAAAAATCCCGAGATACCTATAAAGAGAAGCAATCCCGTAGTAAAAAGGTTTTCATATAAAGGATTTCTCTCAAAAAATCCTGAAAAGACAAAGGCAGAAAGCAGACGCAGGTAAAAGGCTACGGAAACCATGTAGGCGAAAGAGAGGGCTAAGTTAGAGAAGCTCTCAAGCTCAAGCAAAACGGGATAACCTTTAAATTTCTTTCTTCCGAAGAGAATAGGCTCAGAGTGTAGGATGTTATACCTTATCACCTCACCGATAAGGTAAGCAAGGACCACTATCCCGAGCATTCCAAAAACCGCGTAGTCGCCCAGGGCGAAGTAAAGCAAAGGTGCGGAAACGAGGTATCCGCTTCCGATAATTGAGGCGAGCGGAGTAACCGTAGCGGTCCATAGTCTGTTTTTTTCAAGCTTGGGTGACAGAAAGAATGTTAGGAAGACAAGGAAGGAGAAACTCGCTGCAAGGTCTAAGTAAGTAATACCTTTAAACAATTCTTGCATCCAAAAAGATAAGTTTATCTTATCTTTCCTATAGGCTTTCTTTCTTGACACTAATTTAAAACATTTGGTATATCTTTATAAACGCTTTAAGCTTGGAGGATTTTATGGAATACATTGCTTTGGCGTTTGCCCTCTTGTTAGCACTGCTCATAGCACTCGGGCAAGCAATTTTAAACGACATACTGGGAGAGAGGAAGAGTGACCCTTTAGAAGACTATCCTTACGAGTGTGGAGTTCCCTTATACGATAAAGAGGCGAGGGGAACCTTTAAACAGGGGTATTATCTCTTAGGACTACTTTTAATACTCTTTGATATAGAAGCTGCGTACCTCTTTCCGTGGGCTGTGGTCTTTAAGGAGATAGGGCTTTACGGATTAATAGAGGTCATTGTGTTCGTTGGAATATTAGCATTAGGTTTTATATACGCTTGGCGTAAAGGTGCTTTAAACTGGGAGTTGTAAGGAGGGTATCAAGATGGTTGCTATAAATTCTAACGGATTTGTAACAACGACCGTTGAGGAGCTTCTTAAGTGGGGAAGACGTAACGCACTCTGGCCTGTGACCATAGGATTGGCTTGCTGTGCTATAGAGATGATGCATACCGCGGCTTCCCGTTTTGACCTGGACAGGCTCGGAGTCATCTTCAGAGCTTCTCCCAGACAGGCAGACCTCTTAATAGTTGCAGGAACTGTCGTGAATAAAGTAGCTCCCATGCTAAAACTTATCTGGGACCAGATGCCCGACCCCAAGTGGTGCATATCCATGGGTGGATGTGCCTCCGCAGGAGGACCTTTCCCCACATACTCCACACTCCAGGGGGTTGACCGTATAATTCCCGTGGACGTTTACGTTCCTGGATGTCCTCCCACACCGCAAGGTCTTATCTACGGAATACTCCAGCTCCAGAAGAAGATTAAGGAGCAGGGAATAACTAAATACGATAAGCTCTTTGCGGACTTCAACAGGGAGATAGAGAAGGAAGGAATATTCGTTCCTAGAGAACTAAAAGTTTAAGGAAGGTACTATGAACTGGATTAACAAGGCTTCCGCGGAAAAGGTAAAAAAGGAATTCAAGGAAGACGTAAACTACTACGAAACGGAACACACACGCGGTTTTGAAGTAAAAACCGAAAGGTTAAAGGATTTACTCAAGTTCTTAAAAGAAAAGGGAGGTTTTTACCACTTCGTTGACCTCACCTGCATAGACTTTCCCGAAAAGCCCGAGCGTTTTCAGGGAGTTTACATACTTTACAATCCCGAGGATAACGAGAGGGTAATCGTAAAAGCTTGGGCGAGGGATGGAAAGCTCCCCACGGTAGAAGACCTCTGGCCCGGAGCCAAGTGGGCGGAAAGGGAAGCCTACGATATGTTCGGTGTTATATTTGAGGGGCACAAGGACTTAAGAAGAATGTTCTTGTGGGAAGGATACGAATACCATCCCCTCAGGAAGGACTTTCCCCTCCAGGGAATACCCGAAGTTGAGCTCCCCTCCCTCACAGAAGTTCTCCACGGAAGAACGGACCCACCCTCCCACGACTTTGAGCTTGTTCACACGAAGCTTCCCACCCTGGAAGACTTAGAGAGGACAGAAAAGGCTCGCCTCAAGAAGAAAGCGGAGCTCGTCCTCAACTGGGGTCCCCTACACCCCGGAACCCACGGAACAATATGGTTCTTATTTGACCTTGAAGGTGAGAAGGTAGTTCAGAGCGACGTAATCCTCGGACAGCTCCACAGGGGAATGGAAAAGCTCGCGGAGAACCTTCACTACTTCCAGTTCATTCCCTATACCGACAGAATGGACTATATATCTGCAATCTGCAACGAGCTGTCGTACGTTGAGACCGTTGAAAGACTCTTAGGTGTGGAAGTTCCCGAAAAAGCTAAATACATAAGGACTATGTTCGCAGAGCTCCAGAGGATAAACTCCCACCTCCTCTGGCTCGGAACGGGAGCACTTGACCTTGGAGCGTTGACGGTATTCCTCTACGCCTTCAGGGAAAGAGAGAAGATAATGGACATAATTGAAGGAAACGCAGGATACAGACTGACGAGCTGCTTCCTCAGAATCGGAGGTGTTCACTACGACCTTGCGGAGGGAACCTTAGACGTCGTTAAGAAGTTCATAAAGGACTTCCCCGAAGCACTCAGGGAGTTTCACAGACTCCTTACGAGAAACAGGATATGGCTCAGAAGAACGAAGGACGTGGGGGTTATCACGAGAAAGAACGTTCACGACTACGGGCTTTCTGGACCCGTCGCGAGAGGATCTGGAGTTCCCTACGACCTCAGAAAACTCCAGCCTTACGCTGCCTACGACGAGGTTGAGTTTGACATCCCTGTGGGCGAAGTGGGAGACGTCTACGACAGGTATCTTGTAAGAATGGAGGAGATGCTCCAGAGCCTCAGAATAGTGGAGCAGTGTGTAAAGAAGTTAGAAAAGATGTCGAAAGATGCACCCTATATAAATAAAGAGCATCCGGCGGTTATACCTCCTAAGGAAGATGTCTTCAACGACTTGGAAGATATGGTAAAGTCCTTTAGAGTTGTAGTTCACGGAGAGAACGCACCTCCCGGAGAGGTTTACTTCGCGGGTGAAAATCCCAGAGGTGAGCTCGGCTTTTACATCTACTCGAAGGGAGGCGGAAACCCCTATAGACTCAGGATACGTTCCGGAGCACTCTACAACCTCTCCATATTCCCGAAACTCATTCAGGGAAGAACAATAGCGGACGCCATAGCCCTGCTCGGAAGCCTTGACCCCGTTGTTGGAGAAACCGACAGATAGCGGAGGAGGATTATGCAAGAGCTCGGACTAAGCTTACTAATAACCTTAATAAAGGTATTAATAATCATACCCGTAGCCCTCGGAGTATCCGCCTACCTTACGTGGTTTGAGAGAAAGCTCGCCGGACACATACAAAACAGGTTGGGACCTACCGTGGTCGGACCATTCGGACTCCTCCAACCCATAGCTGACGCCATAAAGCTCGCAACAAAGGAAAGCATCATTCCGAAAGGAGCGGACGTTCCCGTTTACTACCTGGCGATACTTATGGCTCTTGTCCCCTCCATTCTGCTTTTAGCTGTAGTTCCTTGGGGACCGGGCTTCCAAATTGCTGGTAAATACATAGAGCCTATCATCAGCGACGTAAACATAGCACTCCTGCTTGCCTTTGCCTTCGGTTCGCTCTCGGTTTACGGAACAATCTTTTCAGGGTGGGCTTCAAACTCCAAGTATGCCTTTATAGGTTCTCTTCGTAAAGCAGCGGTGATAATAGCCTACGAGGTCGTTCTCGGATTTTCCGTCCTCGGAGTTATCCTACTTGCGGGAACGCTCAGCACCGTAGGAATAGTAGAGGCTCAGATTCAAAAAGGAGTATGGTTCATCGTTTACCAGCCGGTTGCTTTCATCCTTTACCTTTACTGTATGCTTGCGGAGAGCGGTAGGGTTCCCTTCGATATTCAAGAAGCAGAAGCAGAGCTCGTTACGGGATATAACGTAGAATACGGCGGGATGAAGTTCGGAGCCTTCCCCCTCGCCGAGTGGTATTTAAACGTAATAGCCCTCTCCGCCATAGCCGTGGTTCTCTTTTTCGGAGGATGGGACGGTCCCCAGATTTTAGGACCCATCTCTCCCTACTTCTGGTTCTTGTTCAAAACCTTCGCTCTGGTTTTCTTCGTTCTCTGGCTCCACTGGACGCTCCCGAGATTCCAGGCTAAGGATATTACCGAGATTGCTTGGAAAATATTGCTTCCCGTAGCGTTACTTAACCTTATAATTACTGCAGTTGTGGTTTACCTCTTTTAAGGAGGCTCAAGGGTGGCTGTAAAGAAGCTAAAGAGAAAGGACTTTTTAAATATCGTGGAGACTATCTTTTTCATAGATTTCTTGAAAGGTCTTTCTGTAACACTCAAGAACCTCCTTAGGAGACCTATAACTACGGAGTATCCCAAGGAGAAACTCACTCCTCCTAAGAGATTTAGAGGAGCTCACGGACACTACGTATGGGACGGAACGGAGCCTCCTTCCCTAAAGGCTATCGAGAAGTTTATGTCTTACGAAAAGGCAAAAAGCAGGTGCGTTGCCTGTTACATGTGTCAAACGGCTTGTCCTATGCCCACGCTGTTTAGAATAGAAGCGGTTCAGATGCCGGACGGAAGAAAGAAGGTTGTAAGGTTCGATATGAACCTGCTCAACTGCCTCTTCTGCGGTCTTTGCGTTGATGCTTGTCCCGTGGGATGTCTCACTATGACAGACATTTTTGAGCTTGCAAACTACTCCAGGAGGAATGAGGTCCTTCATAAGGAAGACCTTGAAAGGTTTGCTATAGACTTTAAGCAAAGGAGGGGCAATGAACCCGACAGAATATGGCCCAACGATGAGGAAAGAGAGAAACTGTGGGGTAAGATAGAGTGGAGTGGCTAATATTTGCTGTCCTTGGAACCTGGCTAATAGTATCAGCACTCGGAGTGGTATTCGTTAAAAATCCCGTTCACTCGATTCTTTTCTTTCTTTCTTCGCTCCTCGCTATGGCGGGGATATTTATAAGTCTTGGGGCGGAGCTTCTCGCAGGTATTCAGCTCATAATTTATGCTGTCGCTATCGTAGTTTTCTACGTTCTGGTTATCACTACTATTCCATGGGAAAAGGTTAAGAGGTTTGAGGGATTTTACAAAAAAGAGCTTATAATATCCGCGCCTGCCCTCGTTATTTTGTTCATACTTATGGCTTACATGGTCTTAAAAGGTAAGTTTGCCACGCCAGTAGGCGTAATTAAAGATAATGTTAGAGAGGTGGGTAAAACCCTTTTCACAAGTTATCTGTTTCCCTTTGAGGTGGCTTCAGTTATACTCTTAGTTGCTATGGTGGGGGCGATACTCCTCGGCAGGAGGGAAGAAGGGTGAGTATAGAAAAGGCTTACATACTCCTGAGCATAGGTCTATTCCTGATAGGACTCCTCGGTGTAATCGTTAGGAAAAATCTCATAACCATCCTCGTTAGTACCGAATTGATGCTCAACGGAATAAACCTTGCTTTAGTGGTTGCTGACAAGGTTATCGGAAGGGTGGATGGTCAAATAATGGCTTTTTTCGTCCTCACCGTTGCGGCTGCCGAAGTCGCTGTAGGGCTCGGCTTGATTGTAGCAATTTTTAGACTAAAAGGATACGAAGGCTCAAGCGAAATAACACAACTGAGGGATTGAGATGATAGAGCTCGGAATAATCCTCACACCCCTAATCACCTTTTTAATAGTCTTAGTTTTCGGGAGAAAAATAGGGGACTTCGCAAGCGGAGTATTGACCTCAGTCTCAGGAGCTCTCACCTTCCTCTTTTCCTTAGCCATAACCTTCAAAGCTATCCACGAACCTATCCATATCAAACTTTACAACTTTCTACCAATCTCCGGCTACACCCTCACCTTAGGTCTCTACTTTGACGCCCTTTCCTCCATCATGGCTTGTGTCGTCACCTTCGTCGCCACTCTCATCTTCATCTACTCCATAGGCTACATGAAAGACGAATTCGGTAAATGGACTTTTAAGTTCTACGCATACCTAAACCTCTTCCTTTTTGCTATGCTCCTCATTGTCCTTTCGGATAACCTCCTTGGAATCTTCTTCGGTTGGGAAGGTGTAGGACTTGCCTCTTACCTCCTCATCGGCTACTACCACAACCAGAAAAAAGCCACTAAAGCCTCCTTTGAAGCCTTCGTAATGAACAGAATAGGTGACTGGCTCTTTATCTTCGGTATCATCTACTCCTTCTACCTATTTGGCTCGTTGGAAATCCTTGACATATTCCCAAAGGTTGAAGAAGTCAACAAATACGCCCTCTCAGTAGCAACAATGCTTCTCTTTGGAGGAGCTGTAGGAAAATCGGGACAGTTTCCGCTCCATACCTGGCTACCGAACGCGATGGCAGGTCCAACACCCGTGTCAGCACTCCTGCACGCAGCTACTATGGTTGCCGCAGGAGTCTACATGGTAGCAAGACTCTACCCCATGTTTGAAGCAACACCACAGACCTTAAAGCTGATAGTTCTTATTGGAGCGATAACGATGACGATGGCGGCGTTAGCGGGAGCGGTACACGAGGACATCAAGAAGATAATAGCCTTTTCAACGATGTCCCAGCTTGGATACATGTTTGTGGCTTTAGGAGTAGGGGATAAAGGCGGAGCGATGTTTCACCTCACCACCCACGCCTTTTTCAAAGCCCTGCTCTTCTTAGCGGCAGGAGCTGTAATAACAGCCTTTCACCATCACCTATACAACATCTTCCAGATGGGGGGCTTGAAGAAGTATATGCCGGTGACGTATGTAGCGTTCATGATAGGTGCGTTGAGCTTGGCGGGAATAATACCCTTTGCGGGCTTTTGGAGCAAGGACAGGATAATAGCGAGCATGTATGAGTGGAGCGGAGTGTTGGGTATACTGGGGACGATAGTAGCGTTTATAACTGCTTATTACATTTTTAGGGAAGGCTTTTTGGTATTTCATGGAGAAGAGAGGTGGAGGAGATTTTACGAGAAGGAGGTGAAGGAAGTAGAGGGAGTGATGAGTGTACCTATGGGGGTGTTAGGATTTGTGACGGTGTTGGTGGGGTTATTTGGGCTATGGTTAGAGCACAGTTATGTACATTGGATAGGGGGAGAGGAGAAGGGGTTGCATTTGAGTGTTGCTGTGGTATCGAACTTAGTGGCGATAGGAGGGGTATGGCTTGCGTACAATGTGTATGTGAAGGGGGTGATAGATCACGAGAGGGCGTATGAGGCGCTTAAGGCTCTTCACACTACCTTTAAAGAGCAGTTCTTTACGGAAA
>WFPV01000155.1 GCA_015487405.1 Aquifex sp.
ATATTCGTTCCGCCCGTAGAGGTGTACGAAACCGACAAGGAAGTGGTCGTAAAGGTTGACCTTCCCGGAGTAAAGAAAGAAGACATAGAGATAACCGTTAAGGAAAACGCGGTCGTGATAAGGGCTGAAAGGAAGGAAGAAAGGGAAGAGCAGACTGAAAACGTCCACAGGTCTGAAAGGTTCTACGGAGTAATAGAAAGGGTAATTCAACTCCCCGTAGAGGTTAACCCCGACGAGGCTAAGGCTGAATACAAGGACGGAGTTCTTGAAATAAGAATACCTAAGGCTCAGGTAGAGAAGGAAAAGAAGATAAAGCTTGCCTAATCGGTAACTCGCTCAATTTCCGCCCCGAGCTCCCTTAACTTTTCTTCTAACCTTTCGTAGCCCCTATCAAGGTGGTAGATATCCCGGACGAAGGTAGTTCCCTCCGCAACTAGTCCCGCAAGAACCAACGAAGCGGACGCCCTCAAATCGGTGGAGTACACCTCAGCCCCGTAGAGTTTTTCAACTCCCTTGATGTAGGCGGTGTTTCCTCTGACGGTTATGTTCGCTCCGAGACGGTTTAGCTCCTGGGCGTGCTGGAATCTGTTCTCAAAGATATTCTCTTTAATTACGGACTCGCCTTCGGCGAGTGAGAGGAGGACCATAAACTGAGCCTGCATATCCGTAGGAAATCCGGGATAGACTTCCGTCTCTATCACCGAAGGTCTTAATTTCTCTTTTCTAAAAACTTTTAATTTGCCGTTCCCGAGGCTCTGGACGCTTCCACCGACCTCCTCAAGCTTACGAATGACCGCCTCTAAATGCTCCCTACAGACGTTCTCTAACACCACCTCCCCGTCCGTTAGAACCGCTCCCACCATAAAGGTGCCCGCCTCTATGCGGTCCGGAATAACGGAATGGGTAAAGCCCTCGGGGTTTTCCCTTCCCTTTATCTTTAGCCTCCTTCCATCAAGCTCCCATTCCACTCCCACCTTCTTTAAAGCATTGAGAAGGTCAATAACCTCGGGTTCTAAGGCTACATTTTCAAGTAGGCTCTCCTCCTCAACGGAGGAGAGGTATAAAATGGCGTTCTCAGTTCCCGTCACGGTCACGAGGTCAAACCTAAAGTGAACTCCTCTCTTTTTCTTTATACTGAGGTGGACGTATCCGTTTTTTATTTCTACCTTCGCTCCCGCTGTCCGGAAAAACTTTATGTGCTGGTCTATGGGACGGGCTCCTATGGAGCATCCTCCGGGGAGAGCCACTACAGCTTTCCCGAACCTTCCGAGTAGCGGACCCATACTGAGAACCGAGGCTCGCATACTCCTTATGATTCTCTCGTCCGTCTTGTATTCCTTAATACCTGAAGGGTCTACAAAAACTCTATTCTCAGAGAAAAATACCTTCGCTCCGAGGTTCTCAAGGAGCTTGAGGGTGTTCCTCACATCCAGGAGGTCGGGAACGTTGGAAACTACGCAATCCCTTGTTGAAAGTATCGTTGCAAAGAGGATGGGAAGGGAGGCGTTCTTGGCTCCCGAGATTTTTACCTTACCGTGTAGAGGTTTCCCTCCCCTAATTACGAGGTAATCACTGTAAGTAGATAATGTGGTAGTTGTCATCTTTCAGAATTTCTATCTTAACTATGTCTCCGTCCTCTGAGAAGTATAAAAAGACACTGTCCCCGTCGTCCCTGCTGGAGACTATCTCCTTATCGGAGTATATGACGGTTATTTTCTTTTCGTCTTCCTGCACTATCGGGTAGGTTATATTCTCACCACAACACATGTTATAGCTTCTTTTACTCCCTCAAGGGAGTGAATCTTATTTATTACGAGCCTTCCGAGCTCGTCCTGATTGGGAACCTCCACAAATACGATAATGTCGTAAGGTCCCGTAACTACGTCCGCGGTTTTTACTCCTTCAAAGGTGGAAAGTGCGAGCATTATGGAGGGTATCTCCCTCGGGTCCGCCTTTATGAGTATGTAAGCCCTTATGGCGTATTCGCTCTCAAGTTCCATAAGCTCGGTTATAGACATCGGAAAGTTCTTTTCTTCCGGATTCATGCTTCTTAACCTCCTCCGTCTTGAATATCTTTAAGATTATATCCGCCACCTCAGGATTCTTCTTCATCTGCTCAATAGCCCTGTGAACTACTTTTTTAAGGTATTTACTATCCTCCAAACCTTCAACACTTTTTTTGAGCTCCAGAATTAGTGGCTCTACTTTGAGACTTCTATACCAGTTCATAAACTTCTTTACCTCGTCCCAGAGGATTATTTCTCCCTTCTTCGCTTCCTGCATCCTGCCTTTGAGGTTCTCCTCTACAACCTGCTTGAGGTCGTCGATATCATATAGAAATACACTGTCTATCTCCTCCATCTTAGGATCTACATTTCGCGGAACGGATATGTCTATAACGAACATAGGTTCGTAGTTCCTTTTCTTTATGGCTCTTTCTACGAGTTCTTTCGTCAGGACGTAGTGTTTTGCTCCCGTGGAAACTATAACTATGTCCATCAGATGGAGATAGCCCTGCAGGTCCTCAAACCGGAGGGCGTTTCCCCCAAGCTCTTGGGCGAGTTTTAGTGCTTTTTCGTAGGTTCTGTTAGTTATGTGGAGTTTTGCCCCGAAGCGTCTCAGGTAGTTTGCGGCAAGCTCTCCCATCTCTCCCGCTCCGATAAGGAGGACGGAAGCTTCCTTTAGGTCTCCGAAAATCTTCTTTGCGAGCTCCACAGCGGCGTAGCTGACCGAGACCGCACTCTTGCTTATTCCCGTCTCCGTTCTTACTCTCTTGGAAGCCCTGAGGGCTTTCTCATAAACTCTGTTTAGAATCTTGCCTACGGTTTCAGACTCTTTCGCTATCTGATAAGCCTCCTTGAACTGAGCCACTATCTGGGGCTCTCCCACGACCATAGAATCCAAGGAGGAGGCTACCTTAAAGATGTGAAAAACTGCTTCGTCTCCCTTCTTTATGTAAAAATAGTTTTTTAAATTTTGGGGAAGCTTTTTTATTTCTAAAAGCTTTTCTATAACCTTCTCGGATACGTCCACTATATTGTAACCGTATACCTCAACTCTGTTGCAGGTAGAGAGGAGCATTATCTCCTCAACGGGAATTTCCCTCTTGAGGATGGGGAGTATCTTCCGGGTTTCCTCCTTGGAGCAGGCGAGTTTTTCCCTCACCTCTACGGGGGCTACTCTGAAGTTAACACCTACAACGAATAAATCTCCCATCAAGTTAATTATAATTTCCGGGATAAAATAATGAGTATGCTCATAAGGATACTGCTTCCCTTAATTCTTTTATTCCTTGTTTCTTGCGTTCAGAAGGCAAACATACACGAGGTTTTAGGAAAAAAAACCTTAACCACTAAGCCCGTTCTCATCAAGAATAAGGATATAGATATTGCACTCCAGAAAGTTGCCCTCAAGGAACTGGAAGAGCAGATAAAGAATCCCCCCCTGGACGTAAAGTTAAAGTCGAAGGTCTTCAAGAGGGGAATAAACGTTCTCGTTGCGAAGGGAAGTCTTGAGAATGTAAACCATTACGATTTTCTTTCTGAGAAGTATGGAAACATTGATGTTTTAATTGTGATGGAGATAAAGTCCACTGAATATAATGAAAGAAAGTATATTTCCCATGTTGAAGATGAGTTTGGGGTTAAATATTTCTGTGTAGAAAGGAAAGCGGAAGCGGTAGTTCTTTTTAACGTTTTAAATCCAAAAACTCGTGAGGTATTCTTCGCGAAAACTTACAAAGGCATAGATTACAAACGCTATTGCGACGAAAAAACTTACAAGCCGGAAAAACTCCCCAAAAAGGAGCTCATACTCCTGAAGGCTGTAGAGAGGACCGTAGGGGCATTTATTAGAGATTTCTACTCAATCCTTTAAAATATTCTTATGCCGTTATTATTTAAGAAAATAAAGGATTTGAGGAATTATCTAAAGTCCATCAGGTGCGACAAAAAGGAAATTGGTTTCGTCCCCACTATGGGATACCTTCATGAGGGACACCGTACACTCATCAGGATGGCAAAAAACCAAAATGATGTAACCGTCGTCAGTATCTTCGTAAATCCCACGCAATTCGGAGAAGGGGAAGACTACGACAGGTATCCTAGGGACCTTGAGAGAGACCTCGCAATATGCCAAGAAGAGGGAGTAGATGTAGTCTTTGCACCAGATGTAAGTGAAATATATCCAATGGGTTACAGAACGAAGGTATGCGTTGGAGAGCTTGGCAAACGCTTAGAGGGAGAGTTCAGGCCGGGGCACTTTGACGGGGTTGCAACCGTAGTGGTGAAGCTCTTCAACATAGTCCAGCCCCACAGGGCTTACTTCGGAGAGAAGGATTACCAGCAGCTCAAGATAATAAAGCAGGTGGTGGAGGATTTAAACATTCCTGTGGAGATAGTTCCCGTTCCCATAGTGAGGGAAGAGGACGGGCTCGCCTGCAGCTCAAGAAACGTTTACCTTTCCCCCGAGGAGAGGGGGAGCGCACTCTCCTTATACAAGTCCTTTTTATTGGCAGAAAAAATGATAAAGGCGGGAGAAAGGGACGCGGAGCGTATAAAGGAAGCCATAAAGGCTTTCATACAGAAGCATCCCCACGTGAAGGGGATAGATTACGTGGAAATCACAGACGAGAACCTGAATCCTAAAAAG
>WFPV01000156.1 GCA_015487405.1 Aquifex sp.
GACTTTACGAGCTCCTCACCACCTTCTCGGACGGGAGGATAAACATAAACACCGCACCCCTCTTTATCTTAGCCTCCCTTGACCCCCAGATAGACTGGGAGCTTGCCAAGAAGATAGACGAAAGGAGAAGGGAAAAACCCTTCAGGCAGGTAAAAGACATCCTCCTCGTTGAGGGCGTAAGCCTTGACGCAGAATACAGGATTGAGAAGTTCACCAAAGTAAACAGCAGGTATTTCAGAATAATCCTCACCTTGGAAGGGGAAGGAGAGGAAACCACCTACACCGTAGTTTACGACAGGGAGAAGAATAAGATAGTTTACAGGGAGTTGAGATAGAAGATTTTTTTTGGGGCGGTATTTATTTACTTTTACATCATGGAGGAAACAAAAGTTTGTAAAAAAAGACCTCTAAAGAAACCTTTCGGTTTACTTTAGGCTTCCGGGAAATCGTATTCTGTAAAGATATCTACTTCGGAGTTTTGTGGCACTTCTTAGTTTTGATTATTTCTGTTTATTACCACCTTCGGCGGTGCTGAATTTATGAAGAGATTTTTAGGTATGTCTTTTTCGAACCATATTTCATTTTTCCTCCTCCACGTGATTTGGAAAGTTTGTCTTGGAATTCTTTACGAGCCTCCAAAGGATTATAATCCTTATAAAAGGAGGTGGAGCCATGGGACAAATGGTAGAGTTTGAAAAGAACGGAGTTAAAGTGAGGGGATACATCGCTACTCCAAAGTGGGGAGGTCCAGCGGTTCTCGTGTTCCACGAGTGGTGGGGATTGGAAAGCCCGCTTTCTAACATAAAGGAGATATGTGACAGGTTCGCCCAAGAGGGATTCGTAGCTTTTGCCCCCGACTTCTACGAAGAAAAGAGTGCAGATAATCCTGACGATGCAGGAAAGTTGATGATGGATATGTTTGAAAATAGGATGGAACAGATAGATAAGATTTTCAAAGCTTCCGTTGAGTTCGTAAAAGAGTGCAGATACACCTCTCCCAAGAAGGTAGGAATAACCGGATTCTGTTGCGGTGGAACCCTCGCAATGTATTTCGCAGGAAAGTTCCCCGAGCTCATAGACGCGAGCGTACCCTTCTACGGACTTCCCCAGCTCACTAAAATTAACGTGGAAAACATAAAGGTTCCTACATTCTTTATCCTTGCGGAGAAGGACGAGTTCGTTAACAACGATGATGTAATTGACATAGCTAAAAATGTCTGGAAGAACGGAGTGGATGTAAAGGTAAAGGTTTACTCTGGAGTAACCCACGCCTTTTTAAACGAAAAGAGAGAGGACGTTTACAACCCCTGCAGGGCTGAAGACGCCTGGAATCTCACAGTAGAGTTCTTCAAAGAATACCTCTAATTTTTTCTCTTCCTTTCCTTCTCCTTTCCTCTAAAAATTTTTCCATATCCTCCGATAAATATCATTGGAAGAAGTTAAAAAGGAGGTGAAAAGCCATGGCAACCAGGATTAATTATAATTATGAAGCTGCTGTTACTTATACCAGTTTAAAACAAAACGAGAGACTTTTAAACAAGTCTCTCCTCAGGCTATCCACCGGTCTCAGGATTCTTTCCGCGGCGGATGACGCATCCGGACTCTTTATCGCTGACCAGCTCGCAGTAGTTTCCGCAGGACTTGAGCAAGGAAACAGGAACATCCAGTTCGCGATTTCCGCACTCCAGATAGCGGAAGGTGGTGTTTCCCAGATTTTTGACAAACTGAAAACGATGTATCAAAAGGCAGTAAGCGCTGCTAACGACATCAATGACCCGAATGCAAGATTGGCGCTTCAAAGGGATATTGAAAATCTTAGAGATGCTATTTTGAAGATAGCTCAGGATACTGAGTATAACGGAATAAGGTTATTAAATGGCTCTTTTAACAACGTGAAGATTCACTACGGGGCAAGGAGTGTTCAAAGCCTATCTGTAAGCATAGCAAGTGTTTTACCTCAGCAGCTTGGTGGATATGTGGCTGAAGATGCTCCAGTGCCTTTAGTTGATACAACTAATGGTGTGCAAGCTGCTATAACAACTAATACAGCTTACTCTGTAGCAGCGGGTGATTATTTACAATTTACATTTACAGATGGAACTCAAGTTACTCTAAACTCTTTAGACCAGCTTGGATATGACTTTAATGGTTCTGGAACATATATACTGGATGCTTCCGCAATTGCTAATACTATCAATAGTAATGCAACTTTACAGGGTAAAGGGGTAAGAGCTTATGCTGAGAATGTATCCGTTGCTGAATCCGCATTTAATCTTACGGTAGCTACAAATGAAACAGCAACTGTAAATATATATGTTGGTGGAGAATTGGTATTCACAAAGAATTATGAGGAAGGAACATACTCTTTGGACCAAGTTATAGCTGATATAAATGACCAGGCAAATGGTAGATTAATAGCTTCCAAAGATTCTACTGGAACGAAATTAGTTCTTGAAGCTCCTAATGGTGAAACCATCAGTGTAGAAGTTACAGCAGGGGTGACTACTTCAATAGATTTAGGAGTATTCTTGGATTTAGATAATGATCCAGCTACTACTACGTCAGCTACTGTAAGTAATGGAACAGGTTCTGCTGTTAGGGTTGGAACACTTACACTTATGGGAATAGAAAACTTTACAGTTGAAGGTAATGGAATAGCCTATTTCTACGATATAGCAGGTGGCAATCCTCTACCTACCAGCGGAACCTTTAACTCCCTCAACGATATAGACGTTACCACCAATAAGGGTGCAGAAATAGCTCAAACTCTTATCCAAAGTGCAATAAGACAGGTTGATATTATTCGTTCTCAAATTGGTTCCACTATTATCAACCTACAATCCATCTACGACGCCCAAGCTGTAGCTAAGGATAACACCGACAACGCCGAAAACGTAATTAGAAACGTAGACTTCGCTAAGGAAATGACCGAGTTCACCAAGTATCAAATTAGGATGCAGTCCGGTATAGCTATGCTTGCCCAAGCAAATACACTACCTCAGCTCGTTCTCCAGCTCCTGAGGTAATAGATGATGGTTCTCTTCTTTTCCCTTTTCTTTTTAACTCTTTTGTGGGAGCTTAAAAGATGAAGGTTGAGGGAGGAAGCTTCTCCTTTGACAAAGAGTTCTACAGGGAGCTCCAAAGGATAATGAACGGAAGTATGAATACACAAAATCTACAAAAAATGAAAAGGGAAATAGAAAAACAAACAGAAGAACTTCAAAAAGTTGACTACGAAGTTATACAGAAAATCTTAGAGGAAATACGGAGAAAACTTGATTACCTGAACAAGTATCTAAAAATTGAGATAGACGACCAACTTGAGATTCCCGTTGTGAAAATAATTGAAAAAGAAACTAACAAAGTTATAAGACAGATACCTCCAGAATATCTTTTAGAACTTATGAAGAGAATAGACCTTATGCTCGGTGTTCTTTTAAACGAGAGGGCTTAAATTATGGCGGGAGAATTTTACTTTTCAGGTCTTACGGGAGCCTTTGATTGGGGAAACATTATTCAGAACATAATAGCTGTGAAGTCAATCCCCATTCAGAGGCTATCAGAAGAAAAGAAGGTAATTGCTCAGAAGTTAGAGCTACTCGGAAAGCTTTCAGAGAATATAGACAACCTTAAGAATCTTCTTGAAAACTTTAACTTAGATGAGGCGTTAAAGACAAAGAAAGCAAACGTGAGCAATCCTGACGTTCTAAGCGTTTCTGTTTCCGAAAACGCTCCAGAAATAAGTTTCTCGGTTAACGTTCTTCAAACCGCACAGAAGGAAATTCTCGTATACGACTCAGGTTTTAACTCCCTTGATGAAACAATAGGCTCAAGTGGAACCTTTACCTTGAGGTATTACACCGACTCAACTAATTACGTCGAGTATAACATTGAGTATTCCTCCACCAATACCTTAAGGGATATAGTTAACAAGATTAATGAGGCTCAAGACTACGTGAGGGCTTCTATCTACTATGACGGGAACAAGTATAAGCTTATGCTTGCAGAGACTTCGGAATCTAACTCCTCTGTAGAAACCGCTTCGGACCTATCGGTAAAGGCTATACACCTTTTAGGGACTCTTCCTCCCCAGTTCGGAAGTAACGTTCTCATCCAACAGGCTAAAAACGCTCAGATTCAGATAGGGAACGGCTCTCCGATAAGCAGTCCCTCTAACACCTTTGAGAATGTTCTTGACGGTGTCAGCATAACTGTTAAGGAAACAGGTTCTTCTCAGGTTGAGATTACGCAGAGTTTTAACAAAATCTCCAAGCTTCTAAACGATTTTGTGAAAGCCTATAACGAAGTTATAAACCAGGTAAAGAGTTTAACACTTGGTGAGAATGCTCCTTTTAGAGGAGAAAACTCCATAATGGACGTAAAGTTCAGGCTCGCGGATACTCTGAATCCCTTGATAGAGCTCGGAATAATAGAGGTGAACGAAGATGGAACTATAAAGGTATCGGGCAATTTGAATGAGATTATAAATAACAACCCCGATAAGTTCAGTACAAAGTTTAACGAATTTCTAAATACGGCGAAAGCCGTAGTTAATTTTCAGAGTGAAAACTTTTCAGAATTCAAAAAGATTCTGCAAGAAAAAACGGAAAGAATTGATGAAAGAATAAGAATCCTTTCTCAAAGGCTTGCAAAAGAAGAAGAGCTTTTGAAGAAACAGTTTGCCCAGCTTGAGGATTTTATAAGGTATGCGAACGATATAAAGGCGAGGCTTCAGCAATTTATCGTATCTATTTCGGAAGCGGGAGGTAATAAGAATGGTTAAACACCCTGCACAGACCTATCTCCAGAATATGGTGGAGAGTGCTTCTCCCATCGAACACGTAATAATGCTCTACGATAAGGCTATTTCTTGTATAGAAGAAGCCATAAAACTCTTTGACCAAAAGGATGACTTTGAAAAAAGAAAAGCATTTATTCACAATATAGATAGAGTCTACAATATAGTATCCTTCCTAAAGGCTTTTTTAGACATGGAAAAAGGTGGTGAGATAGCTAAGAATTTAAATCAGATATACACAATAATACTTAATACTCTCGTAAAACCTGACAAAACGAAAGATGAGTTAATAAAAATTTCTGAAATATTAAAAGATTTAAAAGAAGCTTGGGAGGATGTAAAAAAGCAGTACAATAAGACCTAAATGGCTACTTATAAAGAAAGACTTCTTACGTGTCAAAAGTACCTTACAGAAAAGAATTACGACAAATTACTGGAAGAAATTGAAAAACTTAGGGACATTTCTGTTAAAGATTTAAGTAAGGAAGAAGCCGAAGAAGCTCTTAAAATCTTGGATTTTCTCATTTCCGAAGTCCAAAAACACCAGGAGGAGATATTCAATAAAATGGTTAATTACCAGAAGTTCAAAAACTACCTGAGGTAAAGGAATGTATTTCTACGACCGTAACAACTCAAAAAAGCTCTGGCTCCACCTCCACGGACTCGCCACTAACGTCTACGGACAGAAGATAGAGTTCTTGAGGAGTTACTTTTCCGAAAAAGAGCTATATTCGTTCTTCGCCATGGATATGGATTACGAAAAGCACACAACTACCAACACACTTGACCTTCTAAAGGTTCTAATCTCCGGCTTTTCGGAAGAATACGAGGAGATTACCCTATGCGGAAGCTCTCATGGAGCTTACGTAGCATTGAATTACATCAGATTTCGTCCTCTCTACAACCTGAAACGGCTCGTTTTATTAGCTCCTTCTTACAACACCTTGACTTTAATATTGGATACCTTTGGTAGAGAAAAGTTTAAGGAATGGCTGGAGGGAAAAAGGGAAGCCACTATCGTGGAGGAGGGAAGGGAAATAACTTTTATAAAAGAGTGGGTAAGGGATATACTGGAGCACGACTACGAGATTATAGAAGGAGATAAAGTTAAATTCCCCGCAGAACCGCCGGTAGAAATCGTCATTATGCACGGAACGAGGGACGACATCGTTCCCATTAAATACAGCGAGCTGTTCGTGAGCAAAGTAAAGGTGAAGAAATTTCTAAAGGTTGACGACGACCACGGACTCAACGAGAGTGTAAAAAAGTATATAGAAGCTTTTATCTAAATGTAAATTTTTTCCTAAAGGTGCTAAATAGGGGTAGAGTTAAAGAGAATGTTAAGTTTAGAGATTAGAAGAGAGGGAATAAATGAAAATAAAAGCAATAAGCAAAGACCAGATAAACCTTTCCTCCAACTTCTTAACCAGTCCACGTCTCTATTCTCCTTCACCTTGTCTTGGTATTCTCATTGTAAGTAAGATTCCGAAAAATAGGTACAGATTCTTTGACGTAAGCGTATGCCAGCATTCCCGGGGGTCCTAAATCCGACTGTCCGCCGTCGAGGTCTAAAAATACGACTTTCTTTCCATGGTAAACATGTCTGTTTATGAGAAAGAGGCTGAGAACCGACTTCCCTGAGATCATCTCTCCAAGTATGAGAACCTTTGCCACCAGTGTGCTTAGGCCTTCTGAAAAGTAAATGTAAGCAGTGCCGTTTCTCACGTCATCCATCGCATTATAACCAGTTTGCTATATAAGTGAGTTTCCTGTATTCGGATTAGACACCTAAAGTTTCGTCTAAGCCACACCTCCTCCGCAACTCGTCAACGCTATCACGAGAGCCTAAAGTCCTAAATACTTTTTCATCTTCTTCCTCCTTTAAGCAGATAATCCCTCTTCGCACTAATATCATATCCTAAGCCACCGCAGGTTATAAACTTTATCTGTTATGAAGAAACCGGAAATTCTTGCCCCTGCGGGAAACTGGGAAGGTTTATCCGCCGCAGTAAAGGCGGGAGCGGAAGCGGTTTATTTTGGTCTTGAGAAGCTGAACCAGAGAGCTTTAAAGAAAAACTTTTCTATAGATGAGCTTCCTGAGATAAAAGAGTTCTGTGCCGAGCACGGTGTCAGAGCCTACCTCACACTAAACTCCATAGTTTACGACGAAGATATACCCTACGTTGAAGAAGTTCTCCACAGAGTCAAAGAAACGGGAATAGACGCGGTAATAGCTTGGGATTTTGCAGTGATGTTAAAGTCCTTGGAGCTCGGGATAGAGACTCACGCATCCGTTATGACGGGAATAGCCAACTCTGTCAGTGCGAAGTTTTACGAAAATCTCGGCATAAAAAGAATAGTTCCCGCAAAAGAACTGAATTTAGAACAACTAAAGCGACTAAAACAAAACACGAACCTTGAGATAGAAGCCTTCGTTCACGGAGCTATGTGTATGGCTATCTCGGGAAGGTGCTTCCTCAGTCACGACCTTTTTCAGAAATCCGCAAACAGGGGAGAGTGTATTCAGGTATGCAGACACGAGTTTGAGGTGGTGATAAGGGACCTCAATCCCACTACGAAGGGGACGGAATACATCCTCGGACAGGACTACATAATGTCAGCCAGAGACCTAATGACCTTAGATATAGTGGAATACCTCATGTTCTTAGACGCTTGGAAGATAGAGGGAAGAAGCAAAAATCCCGACTACGTCTATATGGTGACAAAAGCCTACAGAACTGCACGCGATGCACTTTTAGAGGGAAGCTTCAACGAAAAACTAAGACAAGAACTCATAGATATGGTGAGCAGAGTTTACCACAGAGAGTGGGACAGCGGATTTTACTTTGGAAAGGCAAGCTTTGGAATAAACGAAAGCATCGCAAAAGAAAAGAAGGTTTACGTTGGAAAGGTTACCAACTACTACTCTCGTATAGGTGTTGCGGAGGTAAAGCTTGAGACGGGAGAGCTCAAACTGGGAGACACGATTCACATAATCGGCAAGAAAACAGGAGTGGTAAGACAAAAAGTGGAAAGCATGCAGATGGACAGGAAGCCCTTGGAGAAGGTTCAAGCCCCCGCAGTCATAGGACTCAAAGTCGTGGAAAAAGTAAGACCCGGGGACAAAGTTTACCTAATCGTTGAAGTGAGTGAAGAAGAAAAGAAGAGTGTGAGCGTGTCGTGAAAAAGATAAAGTTTTCTTCCTACGAGGAGTATAAGAACTATTTCAAGAGACTTATAGACTTAGAAAGGAAAGCTCAGATTGAGCTTCACCTGAGAGAGATAAAAACTCTTTCCGGTAAAGAAAGGGAGAAGAGGGGAAGAGCTATCTTAAACCTCAGAGCTAAATTCCTTGGGAGGGGTCTCGGGGGAGTATACCTCGTCCGATACTCAAGACCCGAAGGGCTTCCGAAAACTGAGATATCCGTAGGGGATATCGTTCTGGTGAGCAGAGGAAAACCCACTGGAAAAGAAGCTCAGGGAACCGTTGCGGAAAAAACGAAGAACTATCTCGTAGTAGCTTTCAGCGATTACCCTCCTCCCTACGCACTTGGAAAAAATGTAAGAGTAGACCTATTCTCTAACGAGATAACCTTCAAAAGAATGGAGGAGGCTCTGGATAGGTTTAAAGAACATCCCTTAAGAGATTTTATTCTCGGGTTAAAAGCCAGTTAAGCTTATATTTGTTAAGTATGAAAGTCAAGATAAAGCGCTATATAAATGGGGAATACAGGTGGGATGAATTTAATATAGACGCCGAAGGCGTAACTGTATTAGAAATTCTTCAGAAGATAAAAGAGGAACAGGACCCTATCCTCTCTTTTAGAGCTATGTGCAGAGCGGGGATATGTGGAACCTGCGCGGTTAAGGTAAACGGAGAGCACAAACTCGCTTGTAACACAAGGGTTTATGACGATATTACAGTAGAACCGGTAGATATAGCCCCTCCCGTGAAGGACCTCGTTGTGGACCATTCTTTCTTTTTAAATAAACTAAAAGAAGGCAAAGTCTGGATAGAGCCCCTTCCCACAAACGTTCCCGTAAAACCCGACGAGCTAAAAGCTACTGAAAAGAGCTGGGACTGCATTCTTTGTGGTATTTGCAACTACGTATGCCCTGCCATTCAGGAAGACAAGAACTTCGGGCTCCCCTCCACTTTCACAAAAGCTTACAGAGTCATTTTCGACAAAAGAAATGCAAATAAAGAAAAACTAAAAGATTTGGTTCCTTTAAATATTCAGAGTTGCACCCACTGTAAGAACTGCACCTTTGTATGTCCCAAAGACTGTAATCCTGAATTCTTAATAAAAATGTTAGAAAATACCATGCTCAGGTATGGTTTAATTAAAAAGGAGCAACAGCAAGACTTTGGTTTCTTAGGTTTCTAAAATGGCTGAGGAGAAACAGACACTCTCAAAGGCTCAAAAAGCCGCCCTTCTCGTACTTTCCTTACCGGAAGACGTTAGCTTGAATCTTTTAAAGGAGCTATCAGAAGAAGAACTCCAGAAACTCTTTAGCGTGGCTAGGGACTTGGGAGCGGTTCCAGAGGATGAGCTCGAGAGCATAGCGGAGGAGTTCGTAAAGGAAGTCGAAAGGCTGGGAGTAACCGTAAAAAGTCCTGACGAACTTCTGGAAAGCTTAAAGGGGAAACTACCTTCCTCGCTCCTCAATAAGTTTAAAAATTTATTGGAACTTGAGGATGTAGAAAAAATTTTAAGAGAGATAGAGAGAGTCGACAGTAAGATTCTGGCGAGCCTTATAAGGAACGAACATCCCCAGACTATAGCTCTCTTCCTTTCTCAGTTAAATCCAAAGAAGGCTGCAGAAATTATTCACTACCTTCCCGGCGAAATTGAAAAGGAAGTTGTTAAAAGAATAGCGACTTTAGAGAATGTTAACCTCCAGTACGTTAAAGAGCTTGCTCAGCTACTTTTAGAAGAGCTCACTTCTATGGGAGTAAAAGAAAGTGTGCGTCTCGAAGGAACCGCAATAGCTGCAGAACTACTGAACTCTTTAGATAAAGAAACCCGTGAAGTCCTGCTTCAGGCAATAGGTCAAGAGGACCCCATCCTCGAGGAGAGAATACGGGAAAAGATGTTCACTTTTGAAGACATAAGAAAGCTCTCCGACAGGGACATTATAGAGATACTCAAAGTAGTAGACAAAAACACCCTCATGATTGCCCTAAAGGGAGCTCCCGAGGACATAAAGCAGAAATTCCTAAGGAATATGTCCAAACGTGCTGCAAAGCTCTTCTTAGAAGATATGGAAGCTTTAGGACCTGTTAAAAAATCCGAAATAGAAAGAGCTCAAAAACAAATAGTCACCATCATCAGAAAGATGATTGACGAAGGAAAGATAGAGATAGGGGAGTAATGGTCGGGGTGACCGGACTCGAACCGGCGACTTCTGGCCCCCATGCCATAAGTTTTTATGTATTTCGTATATATAATATTGTCGATTTCAATATTTTCCAAGCTCCACATAAATATGGAAAGACGGAAAACAAAAGAGAATGTCAAGATAAGGAGGAGGGAAAATAGAAATATGGGCTGATAGGGAAGTTAGAGGAATGCTTTAAAAAGATTGAAAAGAGAGAAAGGATACAAGCAAAAGTAAAAACAATAGCTGTA
>WFPV01000157.1 GCA_015487405.1 Aquifex sp.
CAGTAGGAATGTTGTAGAGAGGTTTTTAAGGCATATAAAACATAGGATGATGAAACTTTTACAGGCGTTTTTCTCACAATGCTAAATATGAAACTGTCCGGTTTTGGCTCGCTTCCTTCATTTTCATTAAATCCCTCTCCTCTAATGTCTAAACTTGGCGTTCTTACCCATATAAACTTGAACCCGGATTTCTAGTTAAACTCGTTTACGAAAATGAAAAATTTTCCTTCCTTATACAAAACTACATTCGGAGCTCTTGAACTGATATTCAAACTCATACAGCAGAAAAAGCTTAAACTCGTTCCCCTTAAAACCGCTAAACAGAAAAAGGAAACAACTTTAAAACAGAAACTATTCCTTATGAGGTTAATGAGTGAATTGGATGTTTATTATCAAATTCCGGAAGACAGATATGAAGCTTCTAAACTCATTAAGAAACTCATTAACATGAAAAAGGAGGTTTGTACGTCATGAAAGAAGAAGAAAAATATTTTGTGGAATGTTTGAAAGGAATAGGAATTAGCTTGTATGCAGGAGGAATTCTTGGAATTATGTTTGGTAAAGCTTCTTTGATTGACGGTCTAATTGTTATTTTAAGCGGAATTGTTGCTATGTCCGCAGGCTACATTTATATTTCTCAAAAGGAGGGTGCATCATGAAAAATCCTGAACTTGTTATTGTTGCAGTAGGCACTGCTATTCTTTCTTTAGCAATAGTCTTTATTGCTTTGTACTTTGATAGAAAAAAGAAAATCCCTCAGGGGCGCTAAGCCCCTTTCCCCCTCACCCCCTTAGCTTCAACCTCAACGGATTTTAAAAATTCCTTTAGCATCTTTGCCGGAACTTTAACGTTATAACCTTCAACCTTTTTAAGTTCCCTCAAAACTTCCTTTAAAAACTTCTCCTGAAAAGGAGTTATTCTTCTCTCCTTTTCATAAAACTTTAAGATGTAATGGAACATCCTGTAATCTTTCCCGGTCAAAACTTTGAACTTCTTTCTCCCGAGGTCATACTCCTTAAAAGCAATCAATAGCTCTTGAGCTCCCTTGCTCTTTCGTTCCATTTCAGCCACTCCTCCACGGACTTTTTAAGCCACTTGAACTTTTCTTCTCCTTCCTTCTTTGAAAGCTCATCAAGAATTTCCTTTAGTGCTTTTGCTATCTTTATCATCTTTTCGCTTTCTGTGTAAAAGGGGTCAAGCTTCCATCTGATTATCTTTTCAACGTATGCGGGATAAACTTTTTCGTTTGTCTTTTTTGCTACCATTTGAGCCAGTTCTTCAAAGCTCAAAGGTATGGGATTTTCCGCCTTTTTTTCCACCATCTCCTTTATTACGGGATAAAGATAAGGTTTATGTTTTTTGAAGTATTCAAGTCCTCCAAATGCCAGCCACCTTTGCTGTTCCTTTGAAAGAAACTGAAATGGCATCCCTATCTTTGCAAGCTCCTCTATGCTCCTTACGTTCTTCGTAGTTATCGGTCCTATCACCTTTGCCTCTTCCTCCTTAGGAACTTTCTTTTTCATGTCAACTTTATTATAAATTCTTTGTATTGGATATACAACAATGTCATAAAGGTTGAAAATAAATTATCTTGACAAAATTTTATAAAGCTTTCAGAATTTTTCTCATGAGCGTATACAGGTTTACATTTCCCCAAGGAGAGGTCATTTTTGACTTTGAAAATTCCATTATTGAACTGAAAGGTAAGGAAGGAAGAAAAAAGGACGGGGAGGTTTTTGAACCAATTGAAGGTGCTTATTCCCTGGAAGAAATCCCTCTTTTTATGGGTTTTTACCTTACGGGACTTACCATTCTTGAAGGGATAGACATGAAAGTTAAGGGAAAGATGTATATAGGGAGTGAGGGGTTTTTGCTGGAGTTTTTCAAGCTGGAAAGTCCCGTGGACGGGAAAGTGGGATTTTTGCTCGCTCAGGACCTTAAAAACAAAAAAGCAACCAAGTTTTCCTTCAACCAAGCAAACTTTTACGCTTTTATGATGATGCTTGAGGAGAGGGAAAAACTTATTCCCGTTGAGAACACGGTGTGGGAAAAGAGGGAAGGGAAGGTTTTTGTAAACAGAACTGAAGTTCCCTTTCAAAAGGCAAAGGCACTGCGGTATGCTCTGAAAGAAGTTCTCAGAAAAAGGGAAATTCCGAGGCTCGTTCAGGAATGGGAAGAAGGAAGGCTGACGCTTTACAGAAACAGGCTTGAGGTTCAGGTAAACGGAAAAACTTTAGGAAGGATAAATCTTTCCGATGTAGGAAACATTTCAAGGCTCTTGGTATGTTTGTGATAGACGAAGAGCTCAAAGTTGTAATTTCTCAAGAAAGCTTATTTGAGGTTGCGGTGGGATTTGAGAAGGTAAAGAAGGGAGTTCTTGAAAAGTTCAAGAAAGAGCTCTACGAGGGATGGAGGATAGACCTTGCAAGGTATCTTCACGTTAACGGAAATAAAGTTCCGTTAAAAAACGTTCTTTCGCTGAGGGTTGCAAACTACATTACGGGGGACAAGCAAGTAAGGAGGCTAACTTATCCGGAAACGGAGCTCCTCATCAGGAAAATACTCTTTGCTTTGGAAGACGTGAACTTTTCCGCAAGGGCGGGGGCGTTGATACTTCTTAAAAACGAAAACGAGTTTATAGTTTCATACGGAAGCAAAACCGTAGTTTTGGGAGAGGAGGAAAGGTTTTTGGTTGCAAGTGCAATAAGAAACGGATACTACTTTAAAAGCTTCGGATTTTGGGTCAACGAGCAAGGTGTGAGCTTTGCGGGATACTTTGTTCCCGATACGGTTCCGCTATACCTGTTTTTGGAGGTGGGAACGTGGAAAATCAGGTAATCGTTGATGAAGGAAAGCAAGAAGAGGTGAAGCTCAACTTTTCAAACCTTTTTGCCTTTTTCTCTTCTCTGGATTACCTGAGATTTTTGGAGCTTGAAGGAGCTTTTGAAGGGATAAAGAGCAAAGAACTTTACTACTCGTATGAAAGAATTGCGCTTGCGGGATTTGTCTTAAAGCACGTAGTTTCAGCAATGGCGGGAGTTTACTTTTTGATTTTGTTTGCAGGACACTTTCTTTTCAACATCTCTCCCATGACGCTTGCAATCTTTATCGCTTTTTCATACACCCTTTTGGGATTTTTTCTCGTGGAAAGATACACCCTCGGAAACGGATACCTTTACGTGATATTCCGTGACTTTCTTTTGAACACCCTGGTCTTTACCTTTTTCGTGTGGATACTTTCTGACACTCTGCTTGAGAACGCCAAGTTTAGACATTGGAGGAAAGTATTTAATGAAAATGAAGGAAGCGAGCCAAGACCGGACAGTTTCATATTTAGCATTGTGAGGGACGCGCTTGTAAAAAACTTTCATTCTATGCTTTATGTGTCTAAAGAACCTTTCTACTACATTTCTACTGATACTTCTTAGAAACTTAGCTAATGAATGCCACCAGAGACGAAAAGCTTCTGGATCTACATCTATTCCCAATTAGCCCATATCTCTATTCTCCCTCCTCCTTATCTTGGCATTCTCAAATAAATAGATATAAGAGCTTAATAATAAATTCTTATAACTTTTAATACTCAGAGTTTTTAAGTTTAAATAATAAATGTTGAAAGTTTTATTAGTTCTTTTTTTGCTTGTCGTAAGTTTATACGTAGGATGGCTTACCAACCTGCAGAAAGGACTGGAGGCAGTACAAAATGAAAGTAGGGTAGTTTTACTTTGTACCAATGTTTGTAATATTAGTCTTATCGGATGGAAGAATCCTAAAAAATATTTGGTAGAGTTCCTAAGGGAATATTTATGGGTTTCGTTAACTGATATGCGCAATAAATTAAGTTTAAGGAGGTGTTAAAATGACGACAAGAAGGGATTTTCTCAAGATAGTTGGAGTCTCAGTTTTAGGGTTAACCTTCCTCGGAGTGGGAGTTTTACCTACTACCTCCAGTGCTGCAAAGATAAGTCTCGAAGATGCTCTCAAAAAGCACCTTGGAGTAGGCCTTTCTGCCATAAAGGAAAGTAAGGACATAATAGTAAAGGCTCCCTCTATAGCAGAATCTGGAGCTAACGTTCCTGTTGAAGTAAGGTCTACTATTCCCATCGAAAAGGTAGAAGCTCTCTACATATTCGTTGATAAGAATCCAAATCCTTTTATAGCAAGTATTGACTTTTCACCTCTAAACGGAGAGGTCTACTTTGCAACCAGAATAAAGATGGGAGCAACCTCTCCCGTAAGGGCTATCCTCAAACTCAAAGATGGAAGCTTATTAATGGCTTACAAGGAAGTTAAGGTTACCGTAGGTGGTTGTGGTTAATAAATAAAGGAGGTGTGTAATGGCTAAGATAGGAAGGGCGATAGTTAAAGTTCCCAAGAAAGTAAAGAAGGGACAAGTTGTTACCATAAGGATGGTTATCATCCACCCAATGGAAACCGGTCTAAGAAAAGACAAAAAGACCGGAAAACCTATACCCGCTCACTATATAACCCACGTCGACTTTTACTTCAACGATAAGCTTTTTACCAAGATAAACACCTCTGCCGGTGTAAGTAAGAATCCTTACTTTGCTATCAAGTTTAAGCCCACTGAAAGTGGCACTTTAAAAATCTTCTACGAAGATAACAAAGGTGGTAAGTGGGAAAAGACGGTTCAAATAACTGTGGAGGGATAAGCCATGAAAAGAGCTCTCCTTTTAGGAGCTTCAGTTCTGGCTGGGGCTTTTGTTTTTAAAGCGAGTGCCGAAGCCCCTACTCCAGAGCAACTTCAGATATTAAAGGAGATGGGAGTATCTCCTGCTGACGTTATAGTTGAAGAGGGAAGGGAGTATTATCACAATCTGAAAGGAAAGACTGGAAAAACCTGTGCTTCCTGCCACGGACAGGATGGGCAGAACCTCGTAGGTGCTTATGCGAAAATGCCCAGATACTACACCGATATAAAGAAGGTTGCTGACATTGATTTGAGAATTAAGGCTTGCCTTGAAAAGTATGTGGGAGTTGATGCAAGCGGAAAGAAGGGAAGAAAATACATAGTTCCCCTTGCCGGATATGTTGCTACTCTCAGTAATGGAATGCCTATTAAGGTGGAACTGAACCATCCTGAGGAAAAGAGACTGTACGAGCTCGGAAAGGAGCTGTGGTATAAAAGAGTAGGTGCAAGAGATTTCTCCTGTGCTATATGTCACGAAGTCCTTGCAGGTAAAAGAATAAGGCTTCAAAAGCTTGGGGCTCCTGTCAGAGACAAGCTCTATGCTCACTGGCCTGCCTACAGAATATCTAAAGATAAACTCTGGACCATGGAAGACAGAATCAGAGGTTGTTATAAAAGTTTCTTCCTATTTGACCCCAAAAAAGGAAAGTTTGACTTTAAGAAAAACTGGGTGCAAAAGCCTCCCTTCTACATGGAAGAAATTATTGCCCTTGAGCTTTATATGAAGAGAGCTGCTAACGGAGCAACCATTGAAGTGCCCGGTCTATTAAGGTAAGGAGGGGCTCGTTATGAAAAAAGCTTTAGGAGTATTTGTAACCCTTTTGAGCGTTAGTGTTGTTGCTTGCCAGCCTGCTGCTCAAACTGCTCAAAAAACTCAAGTAGCGCAGGCTTCTCAGGCTAAACCCGCAAAGAAGGAGAGCAAAGAAGAAATATTCAGAAGAGCTCTCGATGCTCAAGATAAGTGGCAGAAAGCTTGTTCTAATCCTGTCCAGGTAGCTCCTCAAGGTTACGATGTTGCAAAGTTTATAGAGGAAATGAAAGCTACCATTAAATATCCCGCCGACGGTAAGCTTGTCGGAGACTGGAGGAAAGGAGAAAGCTTAGCACTTCTCAAGAAGGAGTATAAGGCACTTTATGGAAAGAAAGGTGGAAGCAGGAAAGGAAACTGTTACGCCTGCCACTGTGGTGACCCAAGAATAATAGCTTGCGGAAATATCGGACCTTCTCTGAGGGGATACGGAAAGAAAGGTATAGACCCCAAACTTACCTATGACCGTATCTATAACCCTTGGTCTCAAGTGCCCTGTTCAACGATGTTCAGATTTGGATACCACGGACTGCTCACTCCTGAGGAAATTGCAGATATTGTAGCTTACTTACATGACC
>WFPV01000158.1 GCA_015487405.1 Aquifex sp.
CTCTGGCCCCCCATGCCAGCGCGCTACCACCTGCGCTACACCCCGTCCAATATATTTATTATAGCTCCTTTATCTTCTCTTCCAACTTCTTTTTTAGTTCTTCTACATCGTCTTCCTCGGAAAGCCCAAGATAATCAAGAAGTTTCTTAACACTCACCCACTTCTTCAGAACCATTCCTTGAGTAATGAGTTTTTCGAAGGGTTCATCATCCCTAACCAATCCCAAATCTTTTAAGAACTTCTGGAAAAATCTTGCGTAGAGCAGGTGGAGAACCGCGTGCTCTATTCCGCCTATGTAAACGTCAACAGGCATCCAGTAATCGGTCTTTTCTTTACTGAAAGGCTCTTTATCGTTCTTTGGATCACAGAACCTGAGGAAATACCAGGAGCTATCAAAGAAGGTATCCATCGTGTCCGTTTCCCTTCTTGCCTTTCCACCGCACTTAGGACATGTGGTATTCACAAACTCCCCAGAAGTTTCTAAGGGATTTCCTTGTCCCGTGAACTTCACATCCAATGGAAGCTTTACAGGAAGCCGTTCTTCAGGCACTGGTACGACTCCACACTTCTCACAGTAAACTATCGGAATAGGTGTTCCCCAGTACCTCTGCCTTGATATATTCCAATCCCTCAATCTATAAGAAACCTTAAAGTCTCCCAGTCCTTTCTCTTTTAGCCACTGGGTTATCCTTTTTTTAGCCTCCTCGCTTTTAAGACCGTTAAACTCTTCGGAGTTTATTAAAGTTCCTGAACCCTCGTATGCTCCCTTATCGAAATTCCATTCCTCTTGCGGTTGAACCACAACCTTTATAGGAAGGTTGTATTTCTTCGCAAATTCCCAGTCCCTCTGGTCGTGGGCCGGAACGCACATAATTGCTCCTGTCCCGTATTCGTAAAGAACGTAGTTCGCACTCCAAACGGGAATCTTATCCCCGTTTGCGGGATTTGTAGCGTAAACTCCGAGGAATACCCCTTCCTTTTCCTCTTCCATAGTCCTTTCTCTTGTGGACATTCTCTTCATCTTCTCCACGAAGTTCTCAACGTCAGAGTAGCAGATGTTTCCAAGCTTTTCCCCTATGCAGGCAAGAACGGGAACTAAGGGATGCTCGGGAGCCAAAACCATAAAGGTTGCTCCAAAGACCGTGTCAGGTCTCGTCGTAAAGACATCTATGTATATTCTCTTTTCTTTTATTACCTGCGGTCGCAGGTCTTCAGGAAGACAGTCTAAAAATTTTTCGGGCTCTTCCAGCTCTACGTAAAACCTGATTAAAGCACCTTCAGACCTTCCTATCCAGTTTCTCTGCTGGGCTATAACTCTTTCTGGCCATTTTCCTTCTAACTTCTTTAAATCTTCTAAGAGACGCTCCGCGTAATCAGTTATCTTTAAAAACCAGGAGGGGACTTCCTTTTGAACTATGGGCGTTCCACATCTCCAGCACTTTCCCTCTATCACCTGCTCGTTTGCCAGAACCGTTTGGTCGTGGGGACACCAGTTTACTGTTGCAGTCTTTCTGTAGGCTATGCCCTTCTCATACATCTTTAAGAAAATCCATTGATTCCATTTGTAGTATTCTGGGTCGCAGGTCGCTATCTCCCTTTCCCAATCGTAGGAAAATCCGAGCATCTTTAATTGATTTTTCATATATGAGATGTTCTCGTATGTCCACTTGGCGGGGTGTATACCGTGCTTTATTGCTGCGTTTTCCGCAGGAAGTCCAAAAGCGTCCCAGCCCATAGGATGGAGTACATTCAAACCTTTCATTTTCAAATAACGGGCTATAGCATCCCCTATAGTGTAGTTCCTTACATGTCCCATGTGAATCCTTCCCGAAGGGTAAGGGAACATCTCAAGGACATAGAACTTCTTTCCTTTTCCTTCTCCCGCCTTGAAGACTTGGGCTTCTTCCCATTTCTTTTGCCACTTTTCCTCTATAGCTTTCTGGTTGTATTCTTTCATAAGAAAAATAATAAAACGTGTATCGGGAGTTAAGAAGGCTAAAAAATACTTATATTCTAAATGCTTTATTAAGATAAACGAGAACGCCAAGTTTAGACATTAGAGGAAAGGTATTTAATGAAAATGAAGGAAGCAAGCCAAGACCAAACAGTTTCGTATTTAGCATTGTGAGGGACGCGCTTGTAAAAAGTTTTTATTCTATGCTTTATGTGTCTAAAAACCTCTCTAC
>WFPV01000159.1 GCA_015487405.1 Aquifex sp.
CTGCCCCTCGGAAAGGAAACCTTCTTGGCTTCGGTAAAGATTAAGAACCGTAGGTATTACATAATCTTCAGTGATAAGTTTGCGAAAATATTACGGGAAGAGGATGTTGATTCTTCTGTTTCTAATTAGTTTTTCCTTTGCTCAGATACCTTCGGTAGAACTAAAGGTAGGACAGGGAGAGCTATCCGACGCGGTCAGACTGCTTATTCTCTTAACGATTCTCTCCTTAGCTCCCTCTATTCTCATAATGTTTACCTCCTTCGTCCGGATAGTGGTCGTGCTCTCGGTTTTGAGGCAAGCCATAGGACTCCCTCAAGTCCCTCCTAATCAGGTAATTATTTCCTTAGCTCTCTTTTTAACCTTCTTCATAATGAAACCGGTAATAGAAGATATAAACCAAAACGCCTTCCAGCCACTCATAAAGAAAGAAATCACGGACGAGGAATTTTTCAAAAGGACAGAGCGAATTATCAAAAGGTTCATGTTGCAGCATACGCGAAAAGAAACCCTGAAAGCCTTCTTAGAGGTGGCAAAGATTGATAAAAGCTCTTTAAAATCCCCCGATGACCTTCCCCTCCGAGTAGTTATTCCCGCCTTTATGGTGAGCGAGCTCAAAACCGCCTTTGAGATAGTTTTTCTCCTATACCTTCCCTTCCTCATCATAGATATGGTCGTGGCATCCATACTTATCTCCATGGGAATAATAATGATTCCCCCTCAGCTCATTTCCCTGCCTTTTAAGATTATGCTCTTCGTCCTCGCAAACGGCTGGGAGCTTGTAATACTTTCGCTGGTCAGAAGCTACTCCTAAGACTTTTCTTCCCTTCCTCTAATAATCAGCTTTATGGGAGCGTGCTTTATGTTCAGATACTCCCTGAGTTTCTTAATAAAAAACCTTTTGTAATTTTCCTTCCAGGCATCTGGATAGTTGGTAATAATCACGATTGTCGGGGGTTTTATCCCTTCCTGAAAGGCGTAGTAAACCTTCGTCTCTTTCCCCCTGTATCTGGGGGGAGGCTTTTCGGAAATAATCTTGTGAACCATCCTGTTTATATAAGAAGTCTTGTGTTGTTTCGTGTAGTCTTCCCAGACCTTTTCTATGCTTTCAAACAGCTCCTCTATTCCCTGTCCCTTTATTGCCACTGTGAAGACGATGGGAGCGAAGTCTAAAAAGAAGAGCTCTTTGCGGATTATAGCTTCCAGTTCCTCAGGACTCCACGGAGATATATCCATCTTGTTTGCAACAATTACACAACCTTTATATCTCCTTTCTATCAAGCCTCCCAATCTTTTGTCCTGCCTTGTGGGACCTTCCGAAGCGTCTATTACGAGACAGACTATATCCGCGAGGTCTATAGCCTTCAGACTCCTTCCCACAGAAAAGAACTCAACTCCGTATTCCACATTTGAAGGTCTCCTAATACCTGCGGTATCTATGAGTGTGAAGTTTTTGTCCTTCCAGCGGAAGGGTATCTCTATAGCGTCCCGCGTAGTTCCCGCTATGGGGGAGACTATGACTCTTTCATCCTTTAGTATCGCATTTATAAGGGAGGACTTTCCTACGTTAGGTCTTCCTATAAAGGCTACCTTTATTCCCTCTTCAGGCTTTTCTACTTTCTCTTCTTTCAGATACTTAACAACTTCGTCTAAGAGCTCTCCCGTTCCCTGCCCGTGGAGTGCGGATATGGGAAAGACCTTCTCAAAACCGAGTGCGTAGAACTCCGCAACGTTTCTTTCTACTTTAGGATTGTCCACCTTGTTCACTACAACGAGAACCTTATCCTTATAGGGATACAAGAACTTTGCTACCTCTTCGTCCAAAGGGTTTAAACCCTCTTTCCCATCCACTACGAACAAGATAACGTCAGCTTTTGGTAGTTCTTCTTCTACAAATTTCCTAATCTGTTCTAAGAGCTCTTCCCTGGAGGAAGGAATAAGACCTCCGGTATCCACAACTACAAACTCTTTACCTTTCCACTCAGAATATCCCTCTATCTTATCCCTCGTTATGCCCGGTTCGTCTTCCACTATGGCGTAACGTTTTCCTATGAGTCTGTTGAAAAGAGTGGACTTTCCCACGTTAGGTCTACCTACGATAACAACTCTATTCGCCATGTTAGGTTTCCCCTAGTTTGTATGCTCTGAGGAGTTTTCTTTGCTCCTCCAATATAAACTGTTCTATAGCTTGTTCTTCCTTGCGGGTTATATCCTCAAATTTTACACCGAAACAGGTTTTCTTTTCGTAAACTTTCTTATACATCACTCTCCCGATAATGTTCTTGAATTCATAATTTCTTAATTTGAAATCAAGTAAAAGGAAATCTCCATCCTTCAAGGGAATATTCCCAGGATAGCAGAGCCTCACCCCCTTTACACTTATATCCTCTATAATTCCCTCGTATTCCTCTGGATTCATTTTCTGAAGACTTTCACCGAAGCGAAACTTTGCGGGTATTTCTACTTTCCAGCGCATGCTCTCCCGTAGCTGTATTCTCGTAAGTTTATCCGTATGCCTGAGAGCTATAACCGTTCTTCCCATCTCGGTAAAAACTTTTTCAACTTCGCTTTCAAAGGAATAACGGGCGTCATTTTCCCTTACGAAGAAGAACTTTACCTTATCTCCCACTCTTACGGGAACGTTAGACATTAAAGCGATGTATATAAACTCTTCGTCTTTGTCGTAAACGTAAGCGTCCGTCTTATGTTCACCAACTATGAGTGTGCCCGTCTGGTAGATATCTATATCCCTCGTCGTGCTAAGGGGTATAAACCAGGGAAGAGTATCGTAACGTAGTTTCATACGTATTACGGGAATCATTTTTATCTCTTCAGGGTTTCCATTTTTTACTACTTCATCAACTACTTTCTCAAAAATTACCTTTTTTTCAAACACTAAGAGGGGATTTATAGGGAGCTTAGAGGCGTATCTCCAGAGAAGCTCTGTTTCTTCTTCTGTGAGGTCATAATCTTTAGCATGGGAAAAAAATATCCTCTTTAACTCCCTCCTCTTGCTTATCTTCATGTAGATAAATGGAATTATTATACTGAGGGAAAATACAGAAAAAACAACTATGAGAATGAGGATTTCCCGGGGAGAAGGACCCCGGAATAGGTATCTTGTGGCTTCAATAAATGTATCAAACCCACCCTGGGCTTCCATTAAGATATGTGTTCGACAACCATTTGCTTGAGAGCTTCCTTGGGTTGGACACCTATTCTGGTATCAACCACCTCCCCATTTTTAAAGAGGATTATGGTAGGAATAGCCCTTATACCGTATCTCATAGCTATATTAGGATTCTCATCTGTATTTAACTTACCAACCTTTATTTGGTCTCCAAATTCTTCTGCAAGCTCCTCTATTATAGGAGCTATTATTCTACAGGGTCCACACCATGGCGCCCAGAAATCAACCAGAACTGGCTTGTCGGATTGGAGAACTTCCTGGTCCCAGTTCTGCTCATTTAACTCAATCACTCTGCCTGCCATCCTTCGCCTCCTTGATTAGAAGATTGTAAATCTTAATAACGCGTTCGTCTTTAATATAGTAGCATATTATTGGTCCTTCCCTTTTCCAACCGACTATTCCCCTGGCTCTAAGTATGGAAAGGTGCTGGGATACACTGGGCTGAGAAAGGTTTAAAAGCTCCCCTAAATTTTTAACGCACTGTTTTCCCTCTACAAGTATGCCGATTATCTTTAATCGAACTGGATGAGCTAATGCTTTGAAGAATTCTGCAAGCTCTTCCAGTTTTTCTTCATTTATTAAATCCTCTCTTAGCATCACAACCCTCTACAGTCTGCTTTTACTAACAAATTACTATAAAATTATATTCATAAATTATTAAATTTTCTTAAGCACCTTATAAGCTTCCTTAAGCTCCTCCTTGTCTTTTATAGGGGAATACTTCCATCTTTCGTAAGTTCTAACGATGAACTCTATATACTTCCTTTTAGGATGTTGAACAGTTTTGTTTAAGATTTCTTCAGGAAGTTCTGCCTCTATTCCATGATGCTTTAATTTTTTCTTAAGTTTCTTAAACAAGTTTTCAGGAGTTTTCCTGAGTTCATATAGGTAAAGGTATAGGATTAACCCTGAAAGAATTAGCAAAATACTCCCTAAGATTACGTATTCCGAATGCCTTCTCAGGATAGAAATTAAATACTCTCCGAATTCCTTCGTTTTTATTATCAAATTTTTCTGCTTTTCCTGGGAAAAGTTTACTACGTTTCTATACCAGAAGGTCACAATTGCATCGTAGATATAAGTCAGAGTATTAATATCTCTTAAAGATTCAGGAACGTAGGGTGGTGTAGTGTCCACAGTTAGCCATACACCGTTTGCGTAGGCCTCCACCCAGACGTGGGCCATTCCTCCTACAACGAAGTAATAATTTCCATATTCGTTCTTTAAAGCTCCGTGGAAACCGGAAACCACCCTCGAAGGGACTCCCATTAATCTCAACAGAATAGCTGTAGCCGAAGCGTAGTATTCGCAATTTCCTTTTCTTTTTCTAAATAGAAAATCTTCTAAAGGGTCACCTTCGTGGGCTTCAAGTTTAAGCGTATATTTAAATCCACCTTCTTTGAAGAATTTCTTTACACGCTCTATCTTTTCTTCGTTACTTTTAGCCCCTCTGCTTAGTTCCTTTGCGAGCTTTTTAATGCTTTCGGGTAAATCTTCGGGAAGCTGTAGGTAAACGCTCAGCGGGGTATCCTTCGGAGGTTCCTTCACGTACGTAGCTATAACCTTTACAGGTCTGGTTATGGGTTCCTTTAGTTCGTAGAACCCTCCTTTGAAACGTTTCGGTTTTTCCTTTTTACCAAATATTTTCTTGATAGCTGTAGGATAGTTCAATAGGGGAAGAAATGTGTCGTAAGTAGGTTCCAGGATAATAGTGTAAGCCTGTCCTCCTCCCGGTTCCCTTTCGGGAATTTTTACGGTTTTTATCCATCTATTGTTTATATAAGTATCAAATACCTGAACACGCCAGTAGGGTGGTTCCTTAAACTCTACGTTGAAGGCGCGCAGTATTATACTCTTGTCCAGTTGAATTTCTCCGACTTCCCCGAGGCTTATCTCGTCCGATATTCCGCTTATCAATCCTCTTTCCCTTGTTTGGAAAACGTCTATAAGGGGGTTTTCTATCCTAGGCAGAGAGAAGAAGAAAATCCACGATAACAGGAAAACGGCAACTCCGAAGGAAGTAGAAAACACAAAGAGTTTTCGTAACAGTCCGAGGTCCGCGGTTTCTTCTTCGAAGCGTTTATAAAGAAGCAGAAGAAATAGGAAGAATATACTGACGAATAGGTCTAAGATGAGGAAAACGAGGAAGATTAATCCGGTATTTATAAGGGTCGACAGGGATACAGATAATATACTGAGAAGAAGTATCTGGTAAAAATCCCTAAGTTTTTTCTCTTCCAAAAACTTCACGGATATAAGAAGTAATAGAGCGTTTGCAATAGGTTCCACGAGGTTATCGAAGGAAACAGAAGAGAGGAAGAATAGTGTTCCAATTAGAGCGATAATGTTCAAAAGTATTCTCGGCATACGAAAGTTTTTATAGGTATCGTTATGGATACCCAGAAGAAAAAGGAGAAAAAACATTCCTGCGTAGAAACTATCCGCTACATTCCATAAACTAAAGAAGGCGATAAAACCGAGTACGTAGGAGAGAAGTAGTGTTAACTCCCTATAAGTTTTTTTCCTTCTTCCCATAGGTTTCTGTCTATGTAAATTCTAAACCTTTCTATGGGTCTTAAGGAAGCTATAAGGGTAGAAACTTCCTCTGCTTTGAAAACTTTACCTCCCTTTTTTACGTATATAGGTTTATCGTAGGGCAATTTGAAAATTTCATCAAAGCGAAGAAGGTCCTTCGGAAAGTGTTTAAGAAGCTCCTCCTTTACTTCGGTATATTCCTCCTTGTCTTCCGTGGAGAGTAAGGTTCTGAAATGTTTCCTTCCGAATATTCTCTCAAAATCCTCCTTGAATTCTTCATTTTCAAATATACGAGCTATAACGGAGGCGTCGTTAAGCTTTATGTAGTTCCTAATATCTTCAAAACTTTCCCTCTTGAGGAACTTTTTCATAAACTCCACAAGGTGAATACTGAGTATTCTGACTACTTTATGAAAGTAGACCTGAGTGTACATAAAGTACCTGGATACGAGAAAGTTTTCCAGGGCTACAAGTCCGCTACTGTCAACGAGCCATCTACCTTCCTCCACACGAAGCGTACTTATTAATCTATTGTAATCAAAAAATCCGTAAGAAACACCGCAGAAGTAAGCGTCCCTCCTTAAGTAGTCCATCCGGTCCGCACCAAACTCGCCGGTGATGATAGTAGTGAGAATCTCCTCTTCCTCGTTTGCTGGTTTACCAAGGGTTATACGAATCAACTCCTCTATTTCTTCTTCCGAATACTCTTCCTTCAAGAATTCGTAGACTTCCGTTTCCCTAATTACCCGTTCTGTGAAATCTTCGTGGGTCTTCTCTTTGGGAAGAAGAACTTCGGTAGTGTGGGAAAAGGGGGGATGTCCAATATCGTGGAGTAGTCCGGCCAGTCTCAACAGCCGTCGCTTTCTTTCGGGTAAAAAGCTTCCTAGTTTATCGGATATATTCAGGACGCCTGCGGCGTGTTCAAACCTTGTGTGTTGTGCTGAGGGGAATACAAGATATGCAACTCCCAGTTGCTTTATGTAACGGAGACGCTGAAAAGGAAGAGAATCCACTATCTTTAATTCCAAGTCATTTAAGCGAACAAAACCGTAAAGGGGATCCGCAAATTCTTTCATCAGTTAGCCTGAGCACTCCCCTCCATCTGTTTGATTTCCTTCATCAATTTATCGAACTCTGCAAGATGTTTTATCACCTCTCTCAGATGCTTAGCAGCCTGGGTATAATGTTCTCTGAGCGCAGGGTCCTGCGTCTTCCCCGCCTTCTCAAGAAGATTTTTATGAAAGAGTAATAGTCCGTCTCTGAGTTGTGCGAACTCCATCTCTTCCCTCCAAAATTAAAGAATTTTGTCTTAAATAAGTTGTAAATCCTTTTAAAGAAATTGGGCTTATTTTCCCTTCCCTGTTTGAACTCCAATTTTATAACAAAGAACTCTCCCCTTTTTATGGATTTTCTCAGCCTCTCAATATCTTTTTTTAGCTTAAGCGTATTTAACATGTAAAACCTATCGGGCATAGGGCCTAAAAGCGTTAGAGCCTTTTTGAGATTATTATCCAGAATTTCACCACTCTCTTTATAAACGTGGTAGAACTCTGAGATGAGTTTAATAGCTTTAAAAAAAGATGCTTCCTCGGGGAAGCGCATGGAGAGTATCTCCGAGTAATATTTAGCTTCTTTAAACAGTTCCTCGTTGAAAATAAGCCCAAGCATGTGGGTAGAAGCGTCTGGAGAAAGGGGTTTTCCATAGGTTAGCTTAGAGCTTAAAATTCCCCAGTACTTGAGAAGCTTTGTATAGAACTTGTAAAAGTCTTCTTTATACTCCGCGTTTATGTTAACCGTGAAACCATCCCCTCCCTTGACAGTGAGAATGTCTTTTCCACTGTAAACTCTCCCATCTTTATCCTTTAAGGTGAACATTCCAAGCTCAAAGAGGATATCCTGCCAAGAAGCGTTCAGAAGCTTGAAGGGCTTCTCCGCACAGGCTCTTAATCTATGGAGGGAAACATCGTAATTTCCTGTTCTCCTAACAAGTTGACAATAACATATGGGGTAGAGGAGTATTTCCTTTTTCATAGGATCGTCGAGCAGCTCTAAGAATATGTTTTCTAAGCGGTCAAGCTCTTCCCATATATGGAGCATAAACATAATTTAAAGTTATAATACTTGCCCTTCAAGGGTATAATTGTTAGAGGAGGTAAAGTGATGTTTCATATGGAAGAGAGACAGATAAATTTACAAGATGAACTTTTAAACAGGTATAAAGAGAAAGGCTCCATAATCACCATATTCCTTACTAGAGGCAACAGGATAGTTGGAAAGCTCTTAGACCACGATAAATACACGATTCTTCTTGATGTAGACGGTCAGCCTCAACTCATCTACAAACATGCTATATCTACTATAGTAGAAGGGGGATAATACTTCCTGAGCTTTAAATGCCCCTGATTAGTGGAAAAATCCTCTTTGAAGTAGCAAATGAGTTTAATTTTGCTATATGTGGTTTTAACTTCAATAATCTGGAATTTTTAAAAGCTATATTGGAGGGAGCTTTAGAAGAGGAAGCTCCCATCTTTATACAAACCTCTGAGAACGCTATAAGGTATGCCGGTATTGAGTATCTTTCTGGGATAGTTCACGCTATAAAGGATAAATATCCTCTCCCTTTTGCACTCCATTTAGACCACGGCAAGAGTGTAGAGAGTATTCTGCTTGCAATAAATCACGGATATACCTCTGTAATGATAGATTGGTCTGATAAGCCCTTTGAGGAAAACTTGGAAATCACGAAAGAAGTGGTTTCACTGTGCGCTCCACTTGGCATTTCCGTCGAGGCTGAACTGGGAAAGCTGGTAAGCTTGGATGTTGAGCCTATATCAAGGGAATCCTTCCTTGTAAATCCTGAAGAAGCTAAGGAGTTTGTAGATAGAACGGGAATAGATGCCCTTGCCCCAGCTATAGGAACCTCTCACGGAGTATTTAAATTTAAGGAAAAACCTAAACTTGACTACGAAAGGCTGAAGAAGGTAAAAGAGCTTACCGGTATAGCTTTGGTGCTTCACGGAGCAAGTAGCGTATATCCTGAGTATGTAGAAGAAATAAACAAATTTGGTGGAGAGCTGGAAGGGGCTAAGGGACTTCCCGAGGAAGCTATCAAAGAAGCTGTTAGGCTTGGAATAAATAAGATAAATACGGATACAGACCTCCGGCTCGCCTTCATGGCTACACTGAGGAAATTTATGGCTGAAGAAAGGAGAAGTGTAGACCCAAGAAAGTTTTTAAAACCGGCGATGGATGAAGTTAAAAAGGTTGTAAAGAGAAGAATAAAGATTTCAGGAAGCTCAGGAAAGGCTGAGCTTTTTACGAAATATCTTTAAACACGCGAAGCGTATCTTCGTAACCCCTTAAAAAGATTTCCTTCGCCTTTCTGACGTCAAGGGGAGTGTAGTCTGTAAGGTCAGGAGTTATAACCAAGTCGCAGTGATTTCTCCGCTTATCTGAGTTAGAACGCACCGCTAAGAAGAAGCTTCTCACAAGAATATCAAAGATATTTTTAATTTTTCTCTCTTTGGTTATAGGAAGAACGTCAACGCACACAATAGGCTCTCTGAATTTTTCACATGGCTCCACCGGGAGGTTGTTCATCACTCCTCCATCAATGAGGAGATAGTTCTTATACTTCACGGGTTCAAATATTCCTGGTATAGCACAGCTACCGAAGAGTATGGGGGCAAGCTCACCTTCGGAAAAGTATAGAGGCTTCCCTGCGTATAAATCCACAGCGCATAAGTTAACAGGTTTTTTAAGCTCCTCTAATTTCTCAACCGCAATGTATTTCCTTAAAAAGGTGTAAGCCCTTTCCCAGCCTATCAGTCCGTATCGTGGGGCTTTCAGCTTGAAAAGCCTAAACCAGTTAATGCTCTCAAGTATTTCCATCATTTCATCGGGAGAGTAGCCGTAAGCGTAAAAAACGGCAACTATAGCTCCCGCGCTCGTTCCGCTGAGACGCTTTACTTTTATATTCAGTTCCTCTAAAGCCTTTAAAACTCCTATGTGGGCAATGCCCTTCGCAGCCCCTCCCGAAAGGACTAAGCTAACCTCTTTAAAGCTCTTCAATTTCAAACTGCCAGTTTAACGCTCCCTTAGCCCAAGCATACAGAAGTCCATAGGTGAGAATGATTATGAATATAAGCATTTCTATAAATCCGAATACTCCAAGGTATCTGTAAACCACAGTCCAAGGGAAGAGGAACGCGGCCTCTATATCAAAGAGTAGGAGAAGCAAACCGAGGAGGTAATAACCTTGATGGAAGGTAGTCTGAGCGTCTTTATCGTATAGTGGAACTCCACACTCGTAGGGATAGTCCTCGTAGAGCTGAGGCTCACGGGGACCCAAAAGGGCGTTTAGAGAAATCATAATTATCCCTACTATGAGCATAATTGCCGCAAATACTAAAATCCAGAAGTATTCCATGACTCCTACCTCGCTATTAAGTTTTGAGAAGAAGCTTTAATAAAGAACCATATAAGTGAAGGTAGAGTTCCTAAGAGGACACTCGCAACGGTAAAAGCTACGAGGGAAAGCTTCTCACCGGGACTTACTCTATCTACCATAACATCTTTATTTTTTTCCTTCATATACATAAGAACTATAAGGCGTATGTAGTAACCAGTGGATACTGCTGTTGAGACTATGACTATAAAGGCAAGCCACCACAATTTTTCAAAAGACAGGGACATAAGAACGAGCAGTTTCCCTACGAATCCTACAGTGGGAGGAACTCCGAGGAGGGCAATCATGTAAATGAGAAAAGCAAAAGCCACGTAGGGCATATTAAACCTGAGTCCGGAAAATTCTTCTATCTGGTTTCGCCAGTTAGGATTTCTTTCAAGTAAGGCGAGCACTAAGAAAGAACCCGCAGACATAACTCCGTAAACTATGAGGAAGTAAACAACGGCTTGAATTCCAATTTCATGAGCTACAGCAGCTGCAGCGAGAATATAACCGCTGTGAGCTATGGAGGAATACGCAAGAAGTCTCTTTACGTCCTTTTGAACTAAAGCCACAAAGTTTCCGTAAAGCATAGTAAGAGTCGCAATGGTACCTACGGTGATTGTCCAAACTATTGAAAACCTTTCTTCAACGAGAGGCATAACTCTTATCAGAGGCACGAAAAAAGCAAGCTTTCCGACGGATGCCATCAAAGCGGTCACGGGCGTAGGAGCTCCATGGTAAGCGTCAGGCAACCAGAAGTGGAAGGGAACAGCACCAATTTTTACAGCAAAGCCTATAAGGAAAAAAACTAAACCCAGTATAAAGTAATGTATATCCACCCCTTTATAGGTGAATATCTCCCTAAGATCTAAACTCCCCGAGTAAATGTATAAGAACGCTGCCCCGTAAGAAGCAAGGGCTATAGACAATCCTCCAAGTATAAGGTATTTGAAAGCACCCTCTTTGGAAATCGTTGAACCCCTGAGGAGAGCGGTTAGTATATAAAATCCTACTGAAACGAGCTCAAGGGCAACATAGATAATCACAAGATTGTATGAAGAGGCTATGATAAAGACTCCGAGGAGTGTAAAGGCGAGTATGTAATAAAACTCACCGTAAAAGGAGCGCTTAGACGTAAAGTAATTGTTTACAAAGGTGAGAATTCCAAGCGTAATTAGAACCGCAAAAAACTTTACGGTTACTCCCAAAGCGTCGTTGGTAAACAGACCATAGAAGGTATCCCCTGGAAATCTCCAGGGAATGAGAAGACTTATCAGAACTGAAAAATATCCGATGTAGCTTACAACGGATAAAACTGCACGTTTAATCCTTTTATCGATGAACAATTCAAGAGTAAAAAGGAGGAATCCTACGAATAGGAGTATTAATTCAGGTAGAAATTTGGAGATATCCGGTATCTCTATTGTCCCCACCAGTGCCTTTAAATCCATATTTTCCTCTCCTTACTGAATTTTAAAGAAAGATTTTAAGAAACTTACTACAAATTCATCAAAGAAGTTCATAAAAACTGAAGGGAAAAGTCCGACAATAAAAATTGGAATAAGTATCATGACAAAAGCTAAAAGAGAATAACCTTTGATATCCTTAAAGTGTTTCAAGATACCCTCTTCTCTAACATCAAGGTAGAGAGTTTTTACAAAGTAAAGAACATAAACTCCGCTGAAGAATGCAGCTGCAAGCACGAGTAAAGCCAAGGGAGTGTTATGCTCTCTTGCAGCTACCACCGTCAGGAATTTGCCCCAGAAAGAGGAACCTCCCGGTAATCCCATAGCCGCAAAAGCTATCGTGGCAGTAATAACCGCGAATACCGGCATAAACTTAATAGCACCTTTCAAACTGACGAAGTTAAAGGTGTGGAGTCTGTTGTAAATAAACCCTGCCACCATAAATAAGCCTGCACTCGTGAGCCCGTGGGCAAACATCTCAATTATGGAAGCATTCAGACCTTGTAGGTTCAATAAGAACATTGCAGTAACTACGAATCCCATGTGAGAGACCGAAGAGTAGGCAACGAAACGCTTTATATTCGTTTGGGATATGGTCATCCAGGAAGCCATAACGATGGAGTAAATACCGAGAGCTACAAGGTAGGGAGCTAAGACTTCTGCAGCGTTGGGGAAAAGTCCTAAGTTGAACCTAACGAGAGCGTAAGTTCCCATCTTAAGAAGAACAGCCGCAAGGACTACCGAACCTGCAGTAGGAGCCTCTCCGTGCGCATCAGGTAGCCAGGTATGGAAGGGAACGATGGGCGTTTTTACCGCGAAAGCTATGAAAAACAGAAGGAAAAGGAATATCTCAAAACCGGTAGGTATATGCATTCCTACAAGGTCAAAGTAATTGAAGGAGAAAGAACCTTTTTGACTGTAGTGATAAACCGACAATGCAGCAATACCGAGGAGTAAGAAGAGAGAAGAGATAAATATGTATATGAAAAATTTATAAGCGGAGTAAAGCCTTAGCTTGTATCCCCAGATACCTATGACGAAGAGCATAGGAAGAAGAGTGAGCTCGTAGAAGACATAGAATGCCACCAAGTCAAATGAAGTGAATACACCTATAACGAAGGATTCCGTAAGGAGGAAGGCTATGTAATACTCCTTTAGTCTGTCTTTTATCTTCTCGTCCCCGATTGACCATATAACAGCAATGAGGGAAATTAAAGTTGTTAAGAAATACATAAGTAAGGAAAGACCGTCCATTCCAAGGTGAAGAGAAACGTTGAAATCTGACAGGATAGGATATCTTTCTACAAATTGAACAACGTTAGTTTTAGAGAAATCAAACCAGCTTATAGCGAGAAGGGAAATTAGGAAAGTTAGCGCCGTGCCAAACAGGGCAATGTATTTTGCATATCTTTCCTTAGCTATAAGGACTCCTATGGAAGCTATTATGGGAATGATTATAGACATGGAGATAAATGGGAAACTTGCCTTTTCCATAACCCCTTACCCCTTGAACTTTTCAAGTATTAGAAGCATAACTCCGAGAATAAATACTGTTCCAAACATAAGCATTAAAACGTAGTGATTTAATAAGCCTGTTTGAATCAACCTTGCAACTCTTCCGGTTCTAAATGTAGTAATAACAGTCTCATGTATGAGAATATCAATGACTTTTATATCGAGATATTTCCAAAGGAAACGAACGAGGCTAAAGAAGTTTTTATAAAGAGCGTCTATAGAGCCATCTATCATTTCCCTGTCCATTCCCATGTAAAGGTATCTTGAGCTTCTAAGGTAGCCCAAAGCGATTACGTTATGATAGAACCTTTCCGTAAAGAACTGCTCTTTAAAGGTAGTGTGAAGAGCCTTAAGCGCCTCATACGCCCTCTCGTGATCTATCACCCCCTTCACATACACATTGTACGCAAGCCATACCCCTCCTATCGCCACTAAGTTCGATACCACAGCAACACTCAA
>WFPV01000160.1 GCA_015487405.1 Aquifex sp.
GCCCTTCGGGCGGGCGTAATTTAAGTCAATTAAGCGAGTCCGAGTCTCTTTAGAACGGGTAGAGGGTCGGAGAGGTTATCTTTGAGCTTTACGTCGTTTGCACTGTATCCGAATGCGAGTCCGAGGAGCTGGGTAAAGTATGCCGCGGGAACGTCAACGTCGGGCACACCCTTAAGCATAAGTCTGTGTCTATACATTTCCAAGGATGCGTGACAGAGGGGACATTCGGTAGCTATAATGTCCGCTCCGTTTCTCTTAGCAGTTTGGAGAATCATCATAACGAACTTTTCAGAAACCTGCTCGTCAGACAGGGAGTGGGGTCCTCCACAGCACTGAGTGTGCATGGGCTCAAGGTCTACGGAAGTAGCTCCTGCAGCTTCAAGGAGAGCTTCCATGTAGTAGGGGTGTTCGTCGTCGTCCGCGGTTTCTCTTTTTCTGGGTCTTACTTGTTCTTCGTCCTCGGGAGCTAAGTGGGAGTAGGTTCTTGCGTAGAAGTGGGGTCTTGTGTAGAGACATCCGTAGTAGCTTGCAACCTTAAGACCCCTGAGGGGTTTCTTGGTTCTTTCCTTCACTTTTTCGGGTCCCGCTTCGTGGTAGAACCACTCTAAGATGTGGTAGGTGTGGGGAATGGTGTCGAGAGGCCTTTCTCCAGCTTCCTGGAGAAGCTCGTTAACTCTATTTAAAACGTTCTTGTCAGTTTCAAGGAAGTATTCAGCTCTCTGTAGGGAAAAGGAGCATCCGTTACAGGGTGCCACTATTACGTTGTGTCCCTGATTTCTTGCGAGGGACATATTTCTCGCGTTGAGGAGCATAGTTCCCCAGAAGGAGACGTTCTTGGTTTCCATTGCACCACAGCAGTTGTAGTCTTCCAAGTAGTCAAGCTCAAGTCCGAGTTCTTTAGCAACTATTCTTGTAGAAACGTCGTAAGCCCTCGCAGCACCCTCTAATGAACATCCGGGGTAGTAAGCAACCTTCTTTCCGATACCGCCCATAGGCGGTTTTCTAAACTGAACTGGCAGAGCCATGATGTCACCTCCTTTTAAAAGCTTGAATTAGTGGAGCTTAACTCCTTCTTCTTCAAGAACCCTCCTGAGAACTTGCTTCATCTTGCCCCAGTTCTTAGTTCTGGGGTGTATGAGCATGTGCTTAGCGTTGAGTATCAGGAAGTCTATGTTCATATTCTTAATGGGCTTTATTACAAGGTCCTTTAGCCAGTCGGGAATTTCTCCGAAGAGAGGTATGGGCTTCTTGAGTATGGGGTCCTTGAATACTTTGTATCCTTGCTTTTCTATCCATCCAAAGAGTAGGTCTCCGTCTTCTATTCTTCCGTATTCAACAACTTGTTCCATGAAGAACTGGTCAAACTTCTTGGAGGGGTACTCTTCTATGAGTCCTCTCTTTGCGAGAACTCTTAGTATAGCCTTGAGGACTTCTTCTACGAGAACTCCCTTAGGACATCTGTGGGTGCACTTGTGGCAGGATACGCATCTCCACATTACGTCCGCTCTCTTTTGGAGCTCGTCCACCATTCCGAGTCTTGCGAGGTAAATGAAGTGTCTGGGGTTATACCTCTCGTCCCAGTAGTTGTGAACTGGGCAGGATGCGGTGCAGTAGGAGCATTGGTAACACTGGAGTATGGTCTTTCCTTCGGGTTGTTGGAGAATTTCGTCAAGGAGAGAAAGGTCGTAGTCCTCTATAACACGGGGAAGGATTATAAGGTTCCAGTCCCCTGAAACGTCTATACCGTCAATAACTAATCTATCCTTTCTTAAAATTCTCTCCGGTTCAACAAGAGACCGCTCGTGAATAGCCATCGCTTACACCTCCTAAGATGTTTCTACGTCCGTATACATAATCGGGGCGTGAACCCCGAGCAGCCTCCTCGCCATAACACCGGCGGGAGGGAAGAATCCCTTAGCGCTGTGCATAGTAGAGAGAGTCATGTAATCAACGTAAGTCGCGTAAATCATAGCCAAGAAGATATCCACAAAGAGGTAGTCCTTTACCTTTACCCCGAACTCGTGGAGCTTCTCCGCTATCTGCTTGTAAACCTGTTCAAACTGCTCGTAAGTCTCTCCATACATCTTCCTACCTTTACCGCCCGTGGGAGACTCTTCCTTCAGGAAGACTATCGCTCCTGTTTCCGTTTCTGGGTCCCAGACCCAGCTCGTCCAGAGGATATACTTGTCCGGGAAAGTAAAGTGGAGGAGTTCTGCGGCTATGTCCTTTGCGGCTCTCAGGTCTACTCCCCTTATACTCCTTGCAAACTCTTCAACCTTCTCTTCCCAAGTTCTCTTATCTTCCTTTTTACCAATTCCGAGGAATCCTCCACCTTCTCCGTAGAGAAGTTTCTTGATGGCTTCCTTTAGGTTCTCTACTCCCGTATCCTCTATTATCTTCTTCTTCTTCCTGCGGGCAGCAAAGATTCTCTCAAAGATTTCCTCTAAATCCTCTTGGGTGAGCTTTTTGATATTTCCTTCCGCAAGCTTCTTCTGGAATAACTCACTCTTTGCCTTTACATCCTGATAAAAGTCCTGTAAAAAGTCTTCTCCTTCACTTAGTATCTTTATCAGGTAGTCCCTGATTAAGGCTTCATCAAGAGAGGCGGCACGAAAGCCGCCTTGGTTTTGTCCGTTCGTCATGCGCTCACCTTAGCCCCTATAAATGTTGCAGCTTCAGCTCCAGCAGCTTCACCTTCTGCAAGGGAGCTTTCTATGTCTATCGGTCCCTTACAAGCTCCCGCTATGAATATCCCTGCTTTATTGGAGATTATGTTAGAACCGCTATCTTCAGCAGGTATGAGGAACTGGTTGTCGGGGTCCTGTGCGAGTCCGAGAATCTTTGCAACCTTCTTAGTTCCCTCGGAAGGCTCCATTCCGAGAACTAGTACCACAAGATCCATGGGGATTTCTGCAGGTCTTTGAACTATGGTGTCCTCGTGCTTAACCCTGAGTCTTCCGTCCTTGGGAGAGTAGGTTATTTCAGCTATTCTTCCCCTTACGTATCTAACACCGTACTTCTCTTGAGGTGCCCAGTAGAAGGGATACTCCCAAGTTCCGTAAGTTCTCACGTCCATGTAGTAACAGAAGACTTCAACTTCGGGATACTTTTCCCTTATTTCAGAACCTTGTAGTCCGGAAAGTGCACATCCGTATCTGCAACAGTGAACGTTGGTAACTCCGAGCTGTCTGTCTCTGGAACCTACACAGAATACGAAGGCTACTCTCTTGGGAAGCTCTCCGTTGGAGGGTCTGTAGAGCTTTCCTTCTCTGGAGAACATCTGTTCAAGCTCTAAGTTGGTGATAACGTCGGGGTAAATTCCGTATCCGAGCTCTCCCTTTCTCTTAGCGTCGAAGTGCTGGAATCCGGTAGCTACTACGATAGCTCCTACTTCTACGGTTTCACCGTTTGAAAGTGTTACCTTAAAGTTGGGAGCTTCACCTTCGCAAGCTTCAATTTCGGTGTTTAACTTTACTTCTACGTTGGGATTGTTTTGGACTTCCTCAATGAAAGGTCCTATAACCTGTTGGGGTTTCATCTTTCTGGGAATTAAGGTGTGATACTCCTCAAGGATAGGTCTACCGCCGAGTTTTCCTTCCTTTTCAACGAGAATAGTATGAATTCCGAGCTTTCCGAGAGTTCTTGCTGCAGCAAGTCCTGCGGGTCCACCACCAATTACGAGCACACTTTTAGCCATTTTCTCCTTACCTCCTTAAGAGAGATTTATAAAAGGGGGCAAAACGCCCCCGCAGTTCGCCTTAAGACTTGAAGAGTGGTAGGTCGGACGTTGCGGATTTTCTGAGTTTGAATCCGTCGGAGGTCTTGCTGTAGGGTTCGTAGAGGTCGTATTCCTTGAAGAATTCAAGGAGCTCATCGTACTTACCTTGTTTTTCAAGTTCGGAGATGTACCTGACTGCGTCTTCCCATTCCTTCTTGAGTTCTCTCCAGTTGGTGATTCCCATCTTCTCAAGGAGAGGCTCATAGTTAGAGCAGTTCCAGTAGAGCTGAACTACCTTGAAGGGGTGTGCTCCACATGCAAGTGCAGAGAACATTACGTCAGACATAACAGCTATGGGGTAGTACATTCCGTGAGCCTTTCCAATCCACTGGTTCTTTTCAAAGGTAGTGGTGCATCCAGTGTCGTGGGTGATCATAACATCAGCCTTAATTTCTTCAGCTATAACCTTCAGCTTTCTTTGTATAGCGAAAGACCTGGTGAACTCTCTTTCGGTAAGGATGTGCCTGAATCCGAATCCACAGCAGTCGTACCAAGTGGAGTAGTCAACAACTTGAGCTCCGAGTCTCTTTATAACTGCGGTAGAAGCTGCAGGTCTTTGTCCGTTGTAAACCTCAGGGTCGTAGGGATAGTCGTCAGCTATCATCTTCCAGGTGTGGCAAGCGTTGTGTATAGCAACTCTTACGTTGGAAACGTCAATTCCTTTGGGCTTTCCTTCCTTTTCGTAGAGGTCTGCTATTTCATCTCTCATTGCGTGAACCCATTCGGAGTAGTGAACGATTTCTTGAGGTATTACGATTCTTCCGTCTTCGGTGAGTCTTCCGAGCTTCTTGAGGATGGGCTTAACAGCTTCTCTGAGCTCTTTGTTGAAGATTAATTGCTCTCTGGTTTCCTTGTAAGAACCGAAGGAGGTTCCGCAGTGTATGAGCGGATAGTATCCAGTCTTCCAAGCCTGGTGCATATTTCTGAGCCATACCGCTGCGAGAGCTACGGGGTTGGATGTTCCGGAACCGTGGTAGTTCCAAGCGGTACAAGAAGTTTGGTGAGGCTCGTTGAGGTAATCAAGTCCGAACTTGTTCATGAACCAGAATATGGATGCGGGGTATCCGGGAATGTTTCCACACTGTCCGCAAGACTTGTGGTGCCAGAGCTTGTTGGTGGGTATAACCTTTATTCTTCCAGTTCTGGTGTAAACGTATTTAGGTCTATACTCTTCGGTGATTCTGAATACGAGAATCTCTCCCTTTTCTTCAAGTTCATACATTTCCTCAAAAAGGTGGTCGTAGTGAGAGTGCTTATTTAAAATCGGGAAAGGTTCCTTTTCAGGATACATTAGATATGGGCTCTTGGACTTGTGTCCCATAACACACCTCCTTATTGGTTTTTAAAAATTTTAGAGCCGGGCACCAACCCCCTCGTTTACGCTTCCGCTTCCTCCATTTCTTCCATAAGCTCTTCCCAACGCTCTTCGTTTTCTTCTACTATGTCCATTATTACGTTGTAGAGGTTGGGGTCTAGCTTTTCGAGCATTTCAAATATTCCGGTTTCTCTCCAGATTTGATACATCTCTATAGCGGTTTGGAGAGAAACTTCCCATGCGGTCTTAACGGATTTTCCTACGTCAAAGGGGATTGCCATTCTCTTAGCTCTGAGATTTTCCATGTTGTCGAGCATCTTGGGTCCCCAGTCGGGGAAGAAGTCCGGTTGTAGCATGTCCGCAGATAGCTGGTTACCCGTGGTCATAACTTTAAGAAGAACTCTTCCGTAGGGCTTTAGGAGATCCTTGGTAGCTTCAAAGGCGTTTCTTACCGCGACTTCTCTCATTATTATTACGAGTCCACCGGGGTTGTTGACGAAGGGACATCTTATCCAGCAGGTAAAGCATTGGGAGCATGCCCATATGTATTCGTGCATCATGTCGTAGAGAACGTCTATGTCGTTCTCAAGGAATCTTTGAACGATTTCTCTGGGGGAGTAGTCAAAGAATCTATTTGATGGGCAAGATGCCGTGCACACTCCGCAGTTGAGGCATCCGAAGAGGTATTCCTTGAATCTAAAGTCTGACTTGACTTCTTCTATTATTCTTACCTTTTCTTCCCAGGGAACTTGAAGAGTCTTTTCAGAAATGGGAATGTTGTATCCATATTTACGAACTTGAGTTTCTGCCATCTCAAAAACCTCCCAAGGTTTTAACTCTCCTTTTTAAGATAAAGGATAAAAGAGGAGAATACAAAAAAATTTCTTTATGGATATATAAAAATATCCTTATACCCCTCACAAAAAGAAAAGAATCAAAGAGTGATGACAGCATACTCCCCACTCATTAATTTGTCTAAGAACGCGGCTCCCCCGAGAATTCCGTCACAGAGTTCTTTGTTCACGTCCTCTTCCTTGTAAATATCCGTGAGGTCCAAGGAGGGTGTGCAGAGGTAAATCTTTACTCCCGCATCCTTAGCCATTTTGATAAAATCGTAAACGGTCTGCTCAACACCGGGTCTGACCTTAACCTTCTTAGCGTTGTCCCTCATAAGGAGATATCCCGCCTCTGAGGTTATGACCATCTCAACCTCGTAGTCCATAGTAGTTGCGGCAGTAGCTAAGAAGAAGGGTGCTCCCGCTTGGGGGTTAATGAGCTCTCCTGTGGTTGGTTCAGCTCTAACAAAGAAGGGAACGGTTAAAATGTAAAAAAGGAGCTTTTCATACTCTTGTCCTGCCATAACTTACCTCCTTTTATAGGATTTAAACGAAGATTATCATAGGTTTGTCCGCTGCAAGAACGTAATTGAAGAACTCCGTAGCTCCCGCGGGGGGCTCAAGTCCGTCTATAAGGTCTTCATACTTGTATCCGAATAGGTCCATAGTCATCTGACAGGGAATGAGTTTAACGTCCGCCTCCTTACAAAGCTCAACGAGCTCCTCTATGCTGGCGACTCCCTTTTCTTTCATCATTTTCTTCATCATTCCCGTCATGAAGTCAGTCATTCCGGGGATTATTCCCATTATCTGGGGAGGACCGGGGAATGCCGCTTCCATGAGTCCTGCGAGCTGTCCCACTACGGGAGTCTTCTTTACGCTCTCAGGGAACACCATGGGCATAGCGGGGTTTCCGACGGGAGCTATCTTAAGGTTTTTCATCTTTTCTTTGTGAATTATGTTCAGTCCGTAGAAGGTGAAGAATATAGCGGTTTCAACTCCGAGGGAGGCGGCGACGGAAGCGAGGATGAGAGGGGGATAAGCCATATCAAGGGTTCCTTTTGTGGCTATAATAGCCAATCTTTCCGTAGCCATGATAATCCCCCTCTATTAACCTTTCTTCTTGATGTAGTAGATATACTTTCCGTCCCTCTCTTCGGTTGCAACGAGTTCGTGTCCAGTTCTTTGACAGAATGCGGGAATGTCAGCCTTAGAACCGGGGTCAGTGGAAATTACTTCTAAGATTTGTCCGGGCTGGAGCTCCTCAAGAGCTTTCTTGGTCTTTAAAACAGGTAAAGGACAATTAAGTCCGGAAGTATCGAGGGTTTTGTCAGGAGTAATCGGAGTCATATCACATACCTCCTTAAAGGTTTTCCCTACAAAATTAGATTATCGTTATTTTTTAATGGACAAATAATAAATTTTTAATGAGCTCATTAAAATTGGTTATAGTGTTAGAGTACGTATTTCAGACCGATGAGAATAAGAATTACACCGAGGGCTATACGGAGGTTCTTTTCTCCTAGAAGGTGAGAGTTGTAGGTCCCAAGTAAGAACCTATTAAAACCCCCCGCAATCTCAAAAATTATAAAGCTCTACTTCACTGTAGCTCCGAGGTTTAATGCTCACGAGGGAAGTTATCAGTATGCTGAAGGCACTCGTTCCAGGGACGAGATACATGGGAATTTTTAAAACGGAAACCATAAAGGGAACGAGGAGGAACCCTCCGCCAACTCCAAGAGCTGATGAGATTATCGCAACTACAAAACCTGCCATAAATGTTAAAAGGGAATTAAAGCTGTATTCCTCTTCTAAGAACGCGAAGCGTATCTCCTTTTTACTCCTTTGGAGAATTTTTACCTTCCTCAGCTCGAGGTTCTCCCTGAGCTTTTGGTTTATTCCCTTTACTTTCTCCTTTTCTTTGTGAAAAACATCGTAGAAAACCTTTAGAGCTACGAAAAGTGTGAAGAGAACCGAAACCTGCGAGAATTCCTCCTGCAGCTCCTACGGTGGAAAAGACGAGCCCTACAACTATTCCCCAGAGGAATCCTAACGCTTTCATCATCTCTTCCTGACGAAGGGATGGGATTTTAACTCAGCTTTAAGGAGTCTTTCTCTGATTTTTACCTCAACCGGATTGCTTTCTTTCCTTTCCGACAGCTCTACAAAGCAGAGAGCTATTCCTCTGTTTAAGGTAGGAGAGAACGTCCCGCTGGAGACCTTTCCTATTTCTTTTTTATCTTTGTATATAGAGTATCCCTCCCTTGGGATTCCCTTATCCACCATTACAAGACCGAAAAGCTTCCGTCTTACGGGTTTTTTCATCATCTCTTCCTTACCGAGGAAATCCTTTGAGAGGTCCACGAATCTGTCAAGGTTCGCCTCCAAGGGGGTTATATCCTCGGATATTTCGTGTCCGTAGAGGGGAAAGCCCGCCTCTATTCTGAGAACGTCACGAGCTCCAAGCCCACAGGGTTTTGCTTCTTTTAATAACTCTATAAATAGTTTTATACCTTCCTTTGGCGGTGCGTATACCTCAAAGCCGTCCTCTCCTGTGTATCCTGTCCTTGAGATGATTACTTCACCGAAGGTCCTAAAGTTATAAAACTTTAAGTCCTTTACATCGTAATACTTGCTCAGTATTGCTTCACTTTCGGATCCCTGGAGTGCGAACTGGATGAGTTTGTCGGATAGGTCTTCTACATCTACATAATTGGAAAGGTAGGAAACTACCTTTTCTCTGTTGGCTGCGTTGCAACAGATAAAGAATTTTTCCTCGGAGAGCATGTAAATGGTTACGTCGTCCTTTACCCCGCCTCTTTCGTTCGTGAGGAGGTTATACTGAACTTTTCCGGGTTTTAGTTTGTTCAGGTTATTGGTCGTTAGGTATTGGAGTTTTTCTTTAGCATCTTTGCCTTTTACTAAGATTCTCCCCATGTGGGATATGTCAAAGAGTCCGGCTTTTTCCCTGACCGCTTTTACTTCCTCAATTACAGATGTATACTGAAGGGGCATGCTCCAGCCGGCAAAGGGAGTAAAGCGTGCCTTTAATCTTTTGTGAATTTCGTAAAGAGGTGTCTTTTTCATTTTAGCTCCTTGCTATCTACGATTATTGTAACGGGTCCCCAGTTCAGTATGTAAACGTCCATCATCGTACCAAAGATTCCGGTTTCCACCTTTACTCCGTATGACTTAACCTCTTCTACAAACTTTTCGTATAGCTCCTTAGCTCTTTTGGGCTCCTCCGCATCTTCAAAGCTGGGACGTCGTCCCTTCTTGACGTTGGCGTAAAGAGTGAACTGGGAAACGACGAGAACCTCTCCCCCAATATCAAGAAGGGAGTAATGAAACTTTCCCTCTTCGTTCTCAAAAATTCTTAGGTTGAGAATTTTCTTAACGAGTTTCTTTATATCTTCTTCAGTATCCCCCTTTCCTACACCTAAGAGTATGTTAAAACCTTTTCCTATCTGCCCGACTACTTTTCCGTCTACGACTACTCTGCTTTCCTTTACCCGCTGAATGACCGCTCGCATAGGAATGTAGTTTAATATTGAGAGGGGGGAATATGAAGGTAGTCGTATATTCATCTGACAATCCGGTGCTTCGTTTAGCATTAGAAGAGATTAAGAGAAAATTAGAAGAAAGTAAGGTTTTAACCGATTTTGACTTCATGATAATAGCGTTGAACTACAGATACCCCTACGAGAATCTGGATAAGAATCTTAGGAAGATTTTTGGAATAAATTCGGAAGATTACTTTGCTTTCCACGCTACCGAAAGCTTTGCCAACGTTAACGCCACCGAAGGGATATCCGTAGCCTTCATAAAGTTTGAAAACAAAGGAAAGGTAAAGGTTTTTACGGGAGAGGGCATAACGGATTATAAGAATAACAAGCTGATGGATAAACTGCTAGAGTACTTGGAGGAAAACCGTAATAACTTAAATATCTTTATCTCTGGATGGCACGACGTTGAATTGGGATACTTCATAGAGGACCTCGGGAAAGAGTTAGAGAAACGGGGTTTTTACCCGAATCTGGTAGGAGGTGTTTCCTCGGGAAAGGTGTTTGACGGGGAGCTAAGGACCTTTCAATTTTATAACAAAAAGATAATAAAGGATGGTTTTGGGATTATCACCTTTGAAAATGTAGACTTTGCTATAGGTATATCCCTGGGCTTTAAACCGATAAGTCCCGTATATAGGGCTACCAAGGTAAAGGGATATCAGATATACGAGGTAGACCACGGCAAGAATTTCAAAGAGATAGTTTCAAAGTTTTTGAAAGGAATGGAGCCAAGGGTGGAGTACCTGTGGTACTGTCCTATAATACTTCTGGACGATAAAGAGGGCTACGTGAGCGTACAGAGAACCTATAAGAGCATTAATGAGGATTCCGTGGAGTTCTTTGCACCCATCCCTCAGGATTGTAAGTTTATGCTGTCTTTCGGTTCCCCCGAAACGCTGCTTGAAAGCACTCAGAAAGAAATTGAAAAAATGAAGCAGAATATAGGTACTGCAGATGTAGTTTTCAACTTTTCCTGTATAGCGAGACAGTATATATTGGAAGATAGGAGGGGGGAGGAAAACTTGCTCTATACGTATCACTTTGATGCCCCACTTTTTGGGTTTTCAACTTACGGGGAGATAGGGCCGGACAAGTTTAGAAAGAAAGTAAAACTGTATAATGAAACCTCCTTGGGAATTGCTATAAAAGAGAGGGAGTGAGATGAGAGAAGAAATTAAGATAAGGTTGCTTCTTAATATCTTTGAAGAAGTTACAAGGAAGTACGAGGAATTATTACGTGTGTATGAAGAGATGAATGAGTTCTTAGAGTACAAAGCCTCTCACGATTCCCTCACTAATCTCTACAACAGGGATGAACTGGAAAGGATATTGAAGGCAGAAACGATGAAAGCGAAGTACTCTAAAAACGTGCTTGCCCTTATATTCCTCGACCTTGATAACTTCAAGGCTATTAACGACACCTACGGTCATCGTTACGGTGATGAAATTCTAAAAAAGGTCGGTGAAATACTAAAAGAGAGTGTGAGGAAGGGAGATGTGGTAGCAAGATACGGAGGTGACGAGTTTGTAATACTCTTGCACGCCAAAAAGGAAGATGAACCCGTAAATGTAGCGGAAAGAATAAAGTTGAGAATGGAAGAAGTATTGAAGCTTTATAACATTTCCGTGAGCTACGGTATAGCTATTTACGGAAGGGACGGAACCACTCCCGAGGAGCTTCTTAGCACAGCGGATAAAAAGATGTACGAAAATAAGCTGGAGAAGAAAAAGCTCAAAGGCCAGGCGGTATTTTAAAGGGAATATTCATAATGGGATTCTCCTCTTGAGTTTTGGTAATGATAGCGTATACTCCAAAGCAGTACTTGCCTATTTCCACCACTCTGCCTACTTTTATTCCTGCATCTTCCAGTATTAAACCTATCTCCCATTCTGAGTAAACCTCCTCCGGCGGAGGTCCCTTGTCTCTCTCTTCCTTTTTCCAATCAATTATTGCAAGGTAGCAAAAATCCTTTGCTACACGCTTTAGCTCTTCCATAAATTTTAAAGGTTCGGAAAGCTCGTGAAAGGTGAAAGCCATAAAAATAAAGTCAACGGTGTTGTCGGGGAGGGGGATTTTGTTTTCTTCTGATTTTAAGACCTCCACGTTCGTGAGCCCAAGCTTTTTGACCTTTTCCCTCGCATAGTTGACCATCTCCTCTTGTACGTCTATCGCGTAAACTTTTCCCTTTTCACCCACGAGCTTTGAGAGATAAGGTAGATAGAAGCCGGCTCCCGTTCCCACATCAAGTACGGTCATCCCCTCACGGATCCCGAACTCCTTTAAAACCTTCTCAGGGTCAAAGAGTTCAAGTCTTGAAGGGTCATCCAGCTTTTTTATTTTGGCTGGGTCAAACTTGTGAGCCATACC
>WFPV01000161.1 GCA_015487405.1 Aquifex sp.
TAGTAATTAAAAATATAAGGGAAAAATTTAAAGGACGCCCCCGAAGGGGGCGTATTCAGAACTTTTATTATTGATAGCTGTTATCTTCCTTGTGGGGAACGATTCTCATTATCGCTTGGTCGGGGTTTACTTGGTCTCCGGGTTTTGCGAATATCTTCTTAACTATTCCGTCTATGGGAGCGTGAACTTCGTTTTCCATCTTCATAGCTTCAACGGTTGCGACGGTCTGTCCTTGCTGGACGGGTTCTCCCTCTTTTACGAGTATCTTGACAACCTTTCCGGGCATTGGGGGTGTAACGTCTCCGGGTTCTGAAGCCTTGGGAATTCCGCCTTCCTCTTCAGCGGACTCTACGGTCTTGGCTCCGCCGCCTTGGGGTATGGCTTCCTTAAAGGGCTTTAGCTGTATCTCTTCAAGTCTGTTGTTAATTCTGACGTAATACTTTCTAGGCTTTCCGCTTTCACTGTCAACGGATACGCCTTCAATCTTTACTTTGAACTTCTCTCCGTGGTAGGTGACTTCAAACTCTATGGGTGCCGCACCGGGAACTTCACCGGGCTTGGTTTCCGCAACTTCGGGGAGTTCCGCATCCACGGGCTCGGGATGAAGTTCTCCCTTTTCCCTGAGCTCAAAGAACTCCTTAGCCTGCATGGGGAATAGTATGTAGAGGAGAACTTCTTCGTCGGTGGGTTCTCTTCCGAAGAACTCTTCAAGCTCCTTCTTAGCCTTGTCCCACTCGTGAGGGTCCGCGTAGTCCGCAGCTCTCTTGGAGAAGTCAGGTTCTTTGCCGGGTCCGAGGATCTTCTCAACGAGTTCCTTAGCGATGGGTCCGGGGGGTCTTCCGTACTTTCCTTCTACGTATTCTCTCACTTCCTTGGTTATGACCTTGTATCTTTCTCCGGTAATGACGTTGAGAACTGCCTGAACTCCGACTATTTGGGAAGAAGGCGTTAGTAGCGGCGGGTATCCGAGGTCCTTTTCAACTCTGGGAACTTCTTCGAGAGCTTCCTCAAGCTTATCTATGGCGTTAGCCTCAATGAGCTGTGCGACCATATTGGATATCATTCCGCCGGGTATCTTGTGTATGAGAACCTTAGCGTTAACTCCCGCATACTCGGTTTCATACTTCTTATACTTCTTCTTAATCTTCTTCGCTATTTCCGCAGCTTCGGAAACCTTCTGAAGGTCAAGTCCGGTGTCGTAAGGTGTTCCCTCTAATGCGGCGATTACGGTCTCGGTTGCGGGGTGGGACGAACCGAAGGCTAAGGGTGATAGAACGGTGTCAAGCATGTCAACGCCTGCGAGAACAGCCATTATGTGGTTCATCGTAGCCATTCCACTCATGTCGTGGTTGTGAAGGAGAACGGGAATCTTTCCACCGGTAACTTCCTTTATTCCCTTGATTATCTGGTAGCACTCAAAGGGTTGCATTATTCCGGTTGCATCCTTAAAGGATATCCAGTCGGGCTCCATTTCTGCGAGCTCTTCTGCGTATCTCATCCAGAGTTCGTAGGTGTGTATAGGGCTTCTTGTATATGAAATCTCGGCGTGAACCTCTCCTCCGAACTCCTTTATAGCCTTTACGGCGGTTTCTATATTTCTGTTGTCGTTTAGGGAGTCAAACACTCTGAAAACGGTTATTCCGTTCTCTATAGCCTTCTCTACAAACTTCTTAACTACGTAGTCGCTTCTGGGTTTGTATCCGACTATGTTCTGTCCTCTGAAGAGCATCTGGAGCTTGGTGTTTGGCATCACTTCCTTTATCCTTCTGAGCCTTTCCCAGGGGTCCTCTTTGAGGTATCTCAGGCAGACGTCGTAGGTAGCGCCTCCCCATACCTCTACTGCGTAAAATCCACACTTGTCTAAGGCTTCACACAGGGGAAGAAGGTCGTCGGTTCTTACTCTGGTGGCGAGCTTACACTGCTGTCCGTCTCTGGGAGTTAGGTCGGTGATGAGAATCTTTTTCTTGAAACCGCCTTCTTTGACTTCCTTTAGTTTTTCCTTTATCTCATCGATAACCTCTGGGTTCACCACCATTTAAAACACCTCCTGAAGTATGTTTTATTTTATGTGAAAAGTTATTAAATTGCAAAACAATGTTTTACCTATGTCTTGGGTCATATACATCAAAGGTGAAGAGTTCAACGTGAGGGTACTCCGTTAGGATTCCCGAAACAAGTAAATAACAGTATCCATCCTTAAAAGGTCTTCCCAGGGTTATTAATGCGTAGCTATCTTTTGTAAAGCGTAAATCAACATAGGAAGGCAATTTATACCAAATATTAATGGGGGCGGTTACTTTTATCTTTCTCTCAGGTAAAATAAGAAAAGCTTCTTTCGAGAAAGGCTTCTCCCAACTTCTATGAGGTCTAACAGCTATTTTCGTCCCTTTTGGAACTTTCAATAAGAAAATGGAATTTCCGTTGTATCCGTCCGCAAGCACTTTGTTATCTACAAAAGATTTTGTTTTTAAATAATCTTCAAAGTCATCAATAGATAAAGCTAAATTTTCCACAAATCTTTTCCAAGAATAATAATGTTTGTATATCACTTTGATATCTTCCAAATTTTTTATTTCAATATCTTCAGGATGGTAAGGCATCGGATTTGGATTTCCCCAGAACTCTATCAGGGAAAATAATTTTATCCCCTTAGACTCAATAAATTCTCTTGGAAAGGAATAAGAATTTCTTTTCTCGTCCAAAAATACTGGTCTAATAAATTTACCTTCGGGCGTTATGCCCGCTAAACAGACTCCCCCTTCACTTGGAGAAACAGCTAAGACTATCATTTCGTATCTATTCATAAGTGAAGAACCTCCAAGGAAGGGATGAAGTTTTCTTTAATGTATTCAGCTACTAACCTTCTATGACAGTGATGGGGTTTATTTTCTGAACACAAAAGACAAGCATCATTTAAGTCAATCTCTTCTAATCTTCTTTCTATATCCTCTTTTCTTTTTTCTAATAGGTGTAAAAACTTTTCTTTATACTCCTGCCACGTTATCTTTTTGCTTCTATAAGCTTTAAGTAGTTCTTTTGTTGGTGTGAACTCGGGAATATGAACATAATCAATATTAAAAAGTTTTAGAAAAAACTTTAAATCGTCTGATTTAGCAAACCTACTTATTTGAGAATTGTGGTTTAACCTAACGTCAACAATTCTTTTAACTTGATTCTTCGTTAGGAGATTAAAAAACTGTTCAGCACTTTTTTTAGAAAAGCCTATTGTGTAAAGTTTCAACTTCTACCTCCTTCTTTTTCTTAACTTTGTAAATGTAATTTAAAAGTTGCCTTATTATATATTCATCTTTTGCGTTTAAAAGTTTTAATTCTCTTTTTTTCTTATCCATAATATCTTCAAAGGTATATATATCTTTACCTATTATGTTAATCACAGAATAATTGGCTTTTTGTCTAAATAGATAACCTATAGTTAAAAACCTGTGACATTCGTACGGAAATTTTTCGGAACACATAATAGCAACTTTACTATTTTGGGTTTGAATAAATAATTCTCTCATCCCCTTCCTAAATTTCGGATTGCTTAGCAAATCCTCTACTCGTTTTAAGCCATGTAATACTTCTTGTCTTACTATTTCTCCTCCTAAAAAATTACCAAAATACACATATTCTATTCCTTCTTTCTTTAGAAATTCTTTAAGGTGTTCCTTGTTAAAAGAAGAAAAATGTTTGGAAAAAGGGGAAGAGCGAACATCAACGAGAAGAGAAATTTTTTCCTTTTTTAAAACATCAATAAACTCATCTATATCCTTGAAGGATGCGTAACCTAATGTATAAAGAACCTTTTTATAACCCATGGTAAGCCGCTATAGCCGCTGAAAGCATTGCAACGAAGTCCTCTTTATCTTTGTGTTCCTCGTATTCAAAGACCTCGGGGTGTTCCTCAAGATATTTGGTAGTAAACTTTCCGGCTTTGAAGTCTTTTTCTTTCATTATGTTTATGAGTAAGGGGATTGTTGTTTTTACTCCGGTAATTTCGTAAGTCTCAAGGGCCGCCCTCATTCTTTCTACAGCTTCTTCCCAAGTGGGTGCCCAGGTTATGAGCTTAGCTATCATGCTGTCGTAGTAAGGGGTAACCTCAAAGCCTTTAGCCGCCGCGTGCTCTACTCTTATTCCGAATCCTCCGGGAACGTAGTACCTTTCAATTACTCCCGTAGAGGGTGCAAAGTTGTTCTTGGGGTCTTCTGCGTTTATACGGCACTCTATGGAGTATCCGTTAAACTTAACGTCCTCTTGTTTAATAGTTAAGGGTTCTCCCGCCGCTATCCTTATCTGCCACTTTACTATGTCTATTCCCGTAACCATTTCGCTTACCGGGTGTTCAACCTGTATCCTCGTGTTCATTTCAATGAAGTAAAGGTTTCCTTCCTGGTCTGCTATGAACTCCATAGTTCCTGCATTGTAGTAGCCTATTTCCTTCGCAGCTTTCCTTACGATTTCTCCGTAATACTCCCTCTTTTCTGGAGTGAGGAGCAGAGAGGGTGCTATCTCTACGAGCTTTTGGTTTCTTCTTTGTATAGAACAATCTCTTTCTCCAAGGTGTATAACGTTTCCGTGTTTGTCTCCGAGAACTTGGAACTCTATGTGTTTGGGATTTTCTATGTATTTCTCAAGAAGCAAGTCACCGCATCCGAAAGCCTTTTCCGCCTCCCTTGACGCCTGTTCGTAGTTCTTAACGAGCTCTTCTTCGTTTCTGCATATCCTTATTCCTCTTCCTCCACCACCTGCGGTAGCCTTGAGAAGAACAGGGTAACCTATTTCTTTAGCAAGAGCTTTGGCTTCTTCAACACTCTTTAGAACTCCGTCTGAACCGGGAACTACCGGAACTCCAGCCTTTTTCATCACTTCCTTGGAACGAGCTTTGTCTCCCATCAGCTCTATTACTTTCCAGTGGGGACCTATGAAGGTAATTCCCGCTTCCTCGCACATCTTAGCGAATTCCGCGTTTTCTGCGAGGAATCCGTATCCCGGGTGTATAGCGTCTGCTCCGACTTCTAAAGCAAGGTCTATAATCCTTTGCTTGTTAAGGTATGTGTCTAATGGGTCAACTCCAATCATATAAGCTTCGTCCGCAAGCTTTACATGTCTTGCTGTGCTTTCCACTTCGTTGTAAATGGCTACAGTAGGTATTCCGAGCTCCTTAGCAGCTCTTATTATTCTGACCGCTATCTCTCCTCTGTTTGCTACGAGAATTTTTTTGAACATCAGGCTACCTCCTTAATAAGAATTTCTTTTAGTTTACTTTAATGCAAATTTTACAAGTAGTTTCATATAATATAGAAAGGTAGTTCACGAATGAGATGAGAGGAAAATAAGAAAATATGAGATGTCCGGAGTGTGGAAGCGAAAAAGTAGTAAAGGACGGAAAACAACGTGGAAAGCAAACTTACTTATGTAAAGTATGCCAAAGAAGATTTACTCCAGGTGCAACA
>WFPV01000162.1 GCA_015487405.1 Aquifex sp.
ATCCTTTATCCTCTAAAAAGCTTATGAAGGTCCTTATTAAAGTCTCCGGTTTTCTGTCTTTTGTTTTTCTGAGTAGATTAAAGGTAGTCCAATCCATTTTTAAAATTTCTAAAAAAATAAGCTTGTGCTCAAACTTTCCGAGCATAACTACGCCTTCAACACTTTCCTTTTCAAAAATCTTTAGGAGTTTTCCCACTTTACCAAAGGAAACCATGTAGTCCGTTTTAAAGTCGGTTATCCCTTCCACGCCTACGGAGATGACCTCGTAGCCCTTCTGCTTAGCTTTTTCTACGAACTCCTTGGGAAGCTCCCCGTGTCCTGCGATTAAGCCGAGCTTTTTCATCCAGAAAGTATAATAAAGGAGTGTGAAACCAAAAACATACGAAGAGCTCGGAAAGTCGGCGCTTGCTTTCTCAGTTGCATGGTTTGTCTTCGGTATAATTCAGCCTATATTTGCGGACAGGTTTTCAATATCTTCTGCGGTGACAGCTGCATTCTCGGAACTCTCGGCGTTATCTTGTTAGAGAGGGTGGGAAATGACAAAAGATGAGCTGATTTATTACGCAATCCTCCTTATAGGTTCTGCACTTTTTTACTTAGCCATCATTCTTTTCACAAAACCTGAAACAAAGAAAAAAGAAGAGTCTTGAAAGAAGTTTTAGTAAGTTCTTTACTTTCCTCAGTTTAAAATATTCATCGTGTCTGTGGCATCTGAAGGTTTAGATGTAATAATAAGTAGCGGAACAACCTTAACAATAACGCTTTTAAAAGACAGGAGAAATAACGAAATTGTTAGCGTTAGGGTGGAGAGGAGTGATTTCTCAGATATCCCCGTAGGCTCTATCCTTAAGGGGAGGATTAAGCGCTATCACCCGAGCTTGGACAGCTACTTCGTGGACGTGGGATTTCACCGGGAAGCTTTTCTTCAGAAGAAGAAAGGCTGTGAAGACTTAAAAATAGGTGATACCGTAATAGTTCAGCTACAGAGGAGAGAGGATTACCTCAAGGGGGCAAAGCTCACTTGTGCAATAAGCATTCCGGGAAGGTTCATAGTTTATCTTCCTTACGGCAACAAAGTTGCCGTATCTTCCAAAATTAAAAATAAAAAGAAGAAACTCATCCAGAGGGTTAAGGAAATTCTGCAAAGTTGTTTGGAGGAGGGTGAGGGGGTTATCCTGCGTTCCGCTTCTCTTCACGCGGAAGCGGAGGAGATATTGGAAGAGCTAAAAAATCTAAGAAGCCTCTGGGAAAGTATAAAGAGGAAGGCAAAAACTTCAAAGATAGGGGTAATCTTCAGGGAGGCCCCCCTTTTTGTCCGAATAATACGGGACAACTGGGTAAATATCAAGGAGATTATTGTTGATAATCCGACGGTCTGGGAGGTTCTTATTGACTACTTCGGCAAAAGCATATCTTCAAAAATTCGGTATGTAAAGGAGATAAATAGGTATTTAGGGGAGGTGAGTCTAAACCAAATCATTGACAGGATTCTCTCCAAATACGTCTGGCTTAAAAACGGTGGGTTTCTCGTGATAGAGGAAACGGAAGCCATGACCGTCGTTGACGTAAATAGCGGAGAAGGATGCGGGAAGAACTTGGAAGAAAGCGCTCTCAAGACCAACATAGATGCTGTGGAAGAGTTGGCAAGACAGATAAGGCTCAGAAACTTGGGAGGAATAATAATAGTTGACCTCATAAACCTAAAAGAGGAAGAAAATAGAAATGAGCTTATGAAAAAGATTAAGGAACTCTTATCGGAAGACAACGTAAAGATTTACGGTCTTACAAAGCTGGGACTACTTGAGCTTACACGAAAGAGAGATGGAGAAAGCAACACCAGGATTCTCTCCGAAGAGTGTCCTACCTGCGAGGGAAGGGGAATGGTCAAAAGTAAAGAGTGCATTCTCTTCTTAATAGAAAAAGAGCTTGGAGACTACATAGCGAAATACGTTAAAGTAGAGCTTGAAGTTCACGAAAGACTTTACGATGGTGTTGTTAAACTCATTGAGGAGAAAAACTGGAAGGATTGGGTTAGTATAAAAAAGGTATGGAAAGAAGACATAAATTACTACAAGGTGTTGCCCTTATAACCTCCTTTGCATTAATACTTTCCTCCTGCGCTCCAAAGTCTGAAGAAAGAAGGAAACAATACGCAAAGGAGTTTTACACCGAAGGTCTTAAAGAATACAGAAAGGGGGATTACGGGGATGCAAAGTCCAACTTTGAGAAGGCACTTTCTTACTTGGAACAACTAACTCCAGAACAAATAAAGAAAGTCAAGTATCTCCTCGTGAAATCAGC
>WFPV01000163.1 GCA_015487405.1 Aquifex sp.
TAGACCAGCTCGTTCCTATAGTAATAGAACAAACCCCGAGAGGAGAAAGAGCTTACGACATCTACTCAAGGCTTCTTCAGGATAGAATAGTCCTTTTAGGATTCCCCATTGACGACCACGTTGCAAACCTTATAGTTGCCCAGCTCCTCTTCTTAGAAAGCCAGGACCCCGACAAGGACATCTATCTCTACATAAACTCACCTGGAGGTTCTGTTACCGCGGGACTCGCAATATACGACACTATGCAATATATAAAGCCCGACGTTGTCACAATTTGTATGGGACAGGCGGCTTCTATGGGAGCTATACTTCTCGCCGCTGGAGCACCTGGAAAGAGATACTCCCTTCCCCACTCACGGATAATGATTCACCAACCCCTTGGAGGAATACAGGGACAGGCTACGGACATAATCATCCACGCTGAAGAAATAAAGAGGATAAAAGAGATGCTCATAGACATACTTGCAAAACACACGGGACAGCCCAGAGAAAAGATAGCTCAGGACATAGAAAGAGACTACTTCATGTCTCCGGAAGAGGCAAAAGAATACGGACTCATAGACAAGGTAATTGAAAAACGCTCCTGAGGAGCGTAAGTTTATTCAAATGACAAGAAGAGACCAAAAACAATACTGTTCTTTTTGCGGAAAGAGGCAGGACGACGTTCTCATTCTAATAGCAGGACCTAACGACACCTACATCTGTGACGAGTGTGTCGAAAAGTGTTACCACATCATCAAAGAACATAAGAAAAGCTCATACAACTTTGAGCTGAAGGATATTCCAAAACCCGAGCAAATCAAGAAGATACTTGACGAATACGTCATCGGACAAGAAAAGGCAAAGAAAATTTTATCGGTTGCGGTCTATAACCACTACAAGCGTATAAAGGCAAAAGAGAGCGGTATATCCCTCGACGACGTAGAACTGGAGAAAAGCAACATCCTTATGATAGGGCCTACAGGTTCGGGAAAGACGCTCCTTGCGCGGACACTCGCCAAGATACTAAACGTTCCCTTCGCTATAGCGGACGCAACTTCGTTGACGGAAGCGGGATACGTAGGTGAAGACGTTGAGAATGTCCTGGTTCGCCTTCTCCAGGCCTGCGACTACGATGTAAAGGCTGCACAAAAAGGAATTGTTTATATTGACGAGATAGACAAGATAGCCAAAAAGAGCGGAATAAACCCCTCCATAACCAGGGACGTTTCGGGAGAAGGTGTACAACAAGCACTTCTCAAGATAGTGGAGGGAAGCCTTGTCAACGTTCCACCGCAAGGTGGGAGAAAACATCCCAATCAGGAATTTATCCAGATAGACACAACGGATATACTCTTCATCTGCGGTGGGGCATTCGTAGGACTTGAGGACATTATAAAGCAGAGGCTCGGAAAATCCCGAATGGGATTTGAAAGTGAGCTGAAGAAAATAGACGACAAACAGGACCTCTTAGAACTCGTGGAGCCCGACGACCTCGTTCGCTTCGGACTCATCCCCGAGTTCATAGGAAGATTTCCCGTAATAGCAACACTAAAAGAGCTAACGGAAGATGAACTCGTTCGCATACTCGTAGAACCCAAGAACGCCCTCGTAAAGCAGTATCAGAAACTCATGGAGCTTGAAGGAGTGAAACTCACCTTCACCGACGAAGCCCTCAAAGAAATAGCCAAAGAAGCCATAAGAAGAAAAACGGGAGCGAGAGGTCTCAGAGCCATAATGGAAGAGGTGATGGCTGACATAATGTTTGAAGTTCCTTCCCTTCCCGGAGTAAAGGAAGTGATAATAGACGAGAACGTTGTCAAGCATAAGGCAAAACCTAAGCTTATCTACGAAAAAGCGGTATGAAGCCGAGAATCCGTTTCGTAGAAATACAGCCCTATGGGGACAAGTTTCTCCTCTCGGACCCCGTAGGTATCACCCCTCCCCTCCTAATCACAAGAGAGCTCCTTTTGATACTATCCCTTATGGATGGAAACAGAGAGCTTACCGATATACAGGCAGAATTTTTCAGACGCACCGGCCAGATACTCCCGAGGGAAGACTTAAACCAAGTAATAAAACTCCTTGACGAGAATTACCTTCTTTTAAACGAGCGTTTTTTCAAAAAACTTGAAGAAGAAAAGAAAAAGCTCCTTTCTCTCGGTAAGCGTCCCCCTTCCCACGCCGGACAGGCGTATCCCAATGAGCCCCAAGCTTTGAAAAAGTTCTTAGAAGACACGTTGTCCTACGAAGGAAAAGAGGAGACTATCGGAATTATCGTTCCTCACATGGACCTAAGAGTTGCTAAAGAAACCTACGGCAAAGTATATTCCAAGATAAAGCACTTAAATCCAGACATAGTTGTTATCCTCGGAGTCTCCCACTACTACCACGAAACTCCCTTTTCCGTTTTACCATTAGATTTAGATACGCCGATAGGCGTCTTAAGAACCAATAAAGAAATTATCAGAGAAATTCAAAAGGATTTTGACTACGACCTTACCCACGACATTCTCGCTTACACCCAAGAACACTCTATAGACTTCCAAACGATTTTTGTGAAACATCTTTTTCCTGAAACGCAAGTGCTTCCCGCTATAGTCTCTTATGGAGATACCGAATCCCTAAAAAAGATAGCAAACTCCCTAACACGTGCCCTTGAAAAATTTGAAAGACCTCTAATAATTTCCAGCGTTGACTTTTCCCACGTAGGAAGAAAGTTTGGAGACCCTGCACCTTACGACCCTTCACAGAGAGACAAAGAATATATTGACCACCTCTGTGCCCTTGAGAACGACAAAGCCTTTGAGCTTCTTCAAAGGGACAACAACAAAACCCGCATAGATGGGCAATTCACGAATTACGTTTTCTTGGAAATCCTCAAAAATCTCGGAGTCCAAAAAGGGAAACTCATTGATTATCAAATCTGCGATGAGCCTCCTACCGCCTCTAAGGTCTCTTATGCAGGAATTATCTTCTCATGAGGTCTTGACAAGAGAGTGGGGAGGATATAGATTAAGAAAATGCACAAGACGCTTTAGCTCCCTCTTCACAAGGGAGCGAAAAAAAGGCTTGACAAGAGAAGAGAGGAGAAATAAAATAGAATTTTGCTGACGCGGGCATGGCGCCCGCTTAGGCTCCTTGGCAATTGAATAGGGAGTGGGCTCCTCCTCCAATTTGTGGGGTCCAGCTGAAACTCAGGTGGTCCCATAAA
>WFPV01000164.1 GCA_015487405.1 Aquifex sp.
GAATACCGCCGAGAGGTGTCTTTACCACCTTTCCTTCTTTTATCTCAGCTCTGAAGAAAAGCTCGTCCAGCCCCTCCACACCAGTGGGGACACCCTCAAGCTTGGGAGCTTTTTTGAGAGCCTCTCCGGCTACCCATATCCCCTCTTCAATCACCCTCGGCTTTTCGTGTTCTTCGTGATACCTCCTTTGGTCTTTATCCATACCTCACCTCCTTCTCCTCTTAAGTATAGTTTAAGAATTAAGCTTTAGATACCTTACTATTGTTTGGTGTTGAAATTTTAAGATTTCGCTAGCCTTTAATCCTATAAAAACCTTAGGTTCATAGGTATCACTTAATAGACTTTAAAACCATACTTTTGAGATATTTCCTTAAAGAGATTTTCAAAGAATTCTTTAACCTTTTCTATCAACATAAACTTCCTGTCAGATAAATACCTTGTAGTAGGACGGTATATAGGACAAATTGACCACTACTTTTTGCCATGTAGTTTTCTTAAGAAGGGATTTTCTCCCGCCAAGGCTATACCATACTGGGCATTCAAGAAAAGATCATACCTGAGTTCCTTACCGCCGCCTGATTGATAGCAATGCAGTTTCCCTTTCTGATACCTTCCAATCCCATAACTCCTCCCTCCTAATATTCAATTTATTTCTCTGCGAGCTTAAAGGGTTTTAGTTCGTCAACGAGTATGAGCTCCCGCTCCTTTTTCCACGCTAAGCGTCTGTAAATTTTTAAAACTACCTTCTCCACTTCTTCATATTTAGGAATCTTAATGTTGTAAGGTTCTAAATACCGCAGGGCGGTATTGGATTGAGGAGAAAGGATCTTTCTTATAACTCTCTTTTTTCCGTTCTGATAATAAACTTCGGCGATTATGTAGAGTTTAGGATTTCCCTGGTCCGCGGTGGGCAAGTTGTGGGGAATTCCAACATTTACGATTTTTAAACCTTCTTCCGTTAAGAAGGTTTTTAGGTCCTTGGGTGTGGCTTTCCCCGCGGGGAAGGTGTGGTCGTGCAAGGGCTTACGGGTGTGAAATAGAAGGAAGGGGAACTTATCCATTATCCAGGTGATATCTTTGACCTTCATATGACACTGCTGACAGGTAGTTTGAACACGAGCAAGTTTCCACTCCTTGTAGGTTTTCCTATGGCATCCAGCACATATCTCGGACTTTGTATAGTTTTTGTCCTCCTTGGAAGGGTGGGGAGGGGACCACACTTTGTAGGGACCGTGCATAGCTTTTGTCTCTTCTTTAAAGTGACAGGCTACGCAGTTAACTCCCTCGTGCCTTCTCTCCACGCGTAGAAGGGGCTTTTCTAAGGGATCCACTTGGTGAGGTGCATGGCAGGGGAGACATTTGAGTTTTGAGTAGTTCTCACTTTCTTGTTTAAAGTGTTCGCTAATCCACGCCTTGGCGTGCCTGCTCTCTTTCCAAGCTTTGTAAATCTCGGCGTGGCAGTCTGCACATCTCTTTGCGGGCGGACGTTGAAGGAGGTCCTCTTCTAAGAATATCTCGTTTATCTTCTCACAGCCCGTAAGGGCTACTAAGAAAAGGAAAAGAAAAAGGAATTTCATTTAGAGAAGGCGGATTTTATCTTTGAGGGGATGTAGTGAACGTTATGGCAGGTGTAACAGGTTAGGGTGACCTTAGCGGTGATTTGTTTTATTTTGTTAAAATCTGGTTTTTCCGCATTAAGGAGCTCTTCTAAGGTGTTCAGAGCTTGGTCGTAATCCTTTCCGGTTATGGCTTCAACGTCCCTCTTGTCAGTGTGACACTTGGAGCACATTTCCTTCACCGCTCTCGCTCTTTCCACGAAGTTCATTCCGTGCTCTTGAACTTTGTCGGGCTGGTTTTGGGAAAGGTAAACGTTGAGAGCTTGCAAGGAGCGAGTGAGCTTCACCATGAAGTCTTCAAGCTCGTATTCCATAAATTCTACGGGGTCTTCAATCTTTATCTCAGAGAAGTTGGGGAATCTGTAGTAGATTTTTACGGCTATTTCATTGTCTTGGTGACACTTGGCACAGGTCTTTCCAAGCTCCTGAGATGCTTTAATCACGCTGTCAACGTTCTTGGACTCTACAGCCTTTAGGTAGGCTTCCGCCTTTTTAAAGTCAAAGTATTTCTTCCACTCGGGAACCATCTCCGCGGTCTTTTTGTAGGTTTCTACGAGTTTTTTAGCCCATTGGGTTGCCTTTTCCCAGTTTCCGTCGTTGATGTTGAGTTGAACAGCGTAAAAGGCTGTGCTCATGGTGTGCATGTTGTTTAAAAACTCAAACTTCTCGGATTGGGGAGGGTAGTATTTTTTTAAACTTTCGGGCGGTTTTTTTAGGGTAAATTCTCCGGAAAGGGCAAACCCTGAAAGAATAAGGGAAGCAAGTAAAACCCTCTTCATTTCCTTCCCTCCTTCCCACGCTGAGCGTAATCAAATTCTTATATAACATATAAAGAATCAATTAGTTTTCCTTATTTCCCTTATAAGGGCTACCGCAACGGAGTAGTCCTCTTCGTGGGAAAGTGAAACGATGACTTCGTATTTTTTCAGGATTTTTTCGGCTTCCTTTCTGTGGATTACAACCTTTGCGGGAAGTCCCCTGTTTCCGAGAACCTCTATCTCCTTGAATCGTAAAAGGATGCCGAACTCTATGAAGAAAGCCTTTAGAACTGCCTCCTTACAAGCCCAGCGTGCGGCAAGGCAGGGGATGTGTTTCTTCTGAGAAAAGCAGTAATCAAGCTCCTTTTGGGTATATATGCGGTTAAGGAATTTGGAGCCAAAGCGGGCAACCGCCCGCTCTATACGGGAGTTTTTTACTATATCTACTCCTATCATTAAGCCTTAGCATTTCCCTGTTGCTGGGGAGATTTGTAGGGAACGGGGATGTATTGAACGGAAGGGGGTTGTGAGCCCATGGGTTGCTCGTAGAGCTCCATGAGTTCGTAAACCTCTTCGGGAACGTTCGTGTTTACAGGGAGTCCGAGTTTCTGGAGGTGCTCAACAGTGAGTGGATAGTCGTGGGTATACTTTCCGGTTGCGAGCTCTTCAGCTATCTTTTTAGCCTTTTCTTCTTCCATTCCGTTCTTTGTAAGAAGCTCAACGAGGTAATCAACCATCTGCTTTATGGCTTTTTCGGAAACGTCCGCAAAGATGAGGGTTTGGTCGTCTATGTCCTTGGGCTCTTTCTTTTCAAGAACCTTCAATATGGATGCGGCGGGCATGTTTCCTATTTGGGGGTCAACGGGTCCTAAGACGGCGTTTTCATCCATGATAATCTCGTCCGCGGCAAGAGCTATGAGGGTTCCTCCCGACATCGCGTAGTGGGGAACTATTACTCTGACTGGTGCCTTGTGCTTTACGAGGGCGTTCGCTATCTGGGTCGCCGCAAGGGCAAGTCCGCCGGGTGTGTGGATTATAAAGTCAATGGGCATGTCATCCGGAGTCATTCTGATTGCTCTTAAAACTCTTTCGCTGTCCTCAATGGTTATGAACTTGAATATGGGAATTCCGAAGAAACCTATCTGCTCTTGCCTGTGAATCATTGTAATTACACGGCTGTTTCTCTTTTTTTCCAGTTTACGTATCACGTCCTCCCTGGCTTTGATGAGAGCCATACGCTTATACCAGGGAGCGAGTAAGATGAATAAAAATAGAAAGAACCATAACATGCTGAAGATGTAAGAAAACGGGTCGTAGTAGGGCATGATGCCACCTCCCTGATTGTAAGAGCCTCTTATAAGTTATTCTAAATCAAGACCGAGCAAAGCGAGGTATTTAAAGGGAAAGGAGAAAGTTAAGCCATTTCAAGACCAGAAAAAATGAAGCAAATCTCGTATTTTGCACTTTCTGGGCTGTCAGAGGCGTGAATGGCGTTCTTTCCTTTGTCTGTTCCGAACTGGGCTCTGATGGAGTTGGGAGCCACCTTTCTTGCCTCTTCGCTGTCGGTTGGTCCGATAATTTCACGGACTCTTTTAATGGCATCTTCGCCTTCCAATACGGCGGCTACCACGGGTCCGGAGCTCATGAACTCAACGAGCTCCTGATAAAAGGGTCTTTCCTTGTGAACGTAGTAGAACTCTCCCGCCTTTTCGGGAGTGAAACGGAACATCTTGAGGGCAACTATCTTAAAACCTTCTTGAATAAATCTGTCTAAAATTTTTCCGAGAGCTCCTTTTTCCATAGCGTCAGGCTTTACGATAATAAGGGTCCTTTCTACCGCCATCACACTCCTCCCACACGTGCGAGTTTTTCAAGTTGGGTCTTTACGGAAGTGTCAAGAACGAAAGCCTGGGTTTTGAAAATAAATCCGCCTATGAGGGAGGGGTCAACACTTACCTCAACCTCTATGTCCCTGTCAAGGAGCTTCTTTATTGCGTTTCTTATCTTATCAACAGTTTTCTTGTCAAGCTTTGCGGGGAGAATGAGCTCACCTTTTAGCATCTTCATGAGCTTTTCAAGCTCTATGTCGTATAGTCTTTTTATCTCGGGAACGAGGGACATGGCGTTTATATCAACGAGGTAGGTAAGAACCTCTAAGACTTCCTTGGGAACGTTGTAGTTCTTTGCAAGCTCCTCTAAAGCTTTTATCTTTGCTTCTCTGCTTACCTGGGGTGAGAGGAAAAAGTTTCTCGTTAACTTGTCTTGTCTGTAGAGGAGTGCGAGGGTGTTTAAGAACTCTCCCGTTTTTAAAATTGTTTCCTTCTTTTTGGGAAGCTTCCTAACGATTAGCCTTACTGCCTTCCTTGCGAGCTCCTTCCTCTTAAGCATTCTTTTCCTCCAGAACCTTTAGCTGTGCTTCTATGTATTTCTTTTGAACGTCCTTTTTGGAGAACTCTTTCTTAAGAATTTCGGCAGCAATCTCCTCAGCCTTCTGGATTCCGTAAAGGGCGAGCTCCTTCTTTGCCCTGTTTAGCTCTATCTCTATGCTTTCCTTTGCCTTTTCCTTAATTCTCTGAGCAACATCTTCGGCGTGCTTCAGGATGTTCTTCTTTTCGGTTTCCGCAGTTTCCTTTGCGAGGGCTATGGACTCCTCAGCTTTTCTCTTTGCCTCTTCAAGCTCCTCTTTTGCCTTCAGGAGCTCCTCTTTTGCCATTAAAAACTCTCTTTCTGAGTTTGTTAGGCTCTGGATTATGGAGGTGTAGAACTTGTTGAAAGCTTCGCTTATGGGCTTCCTTCCGAAGTAGTAAACGATTCCGAGAAAGGCGAGTATGTTTAATCCCTTCCAGAGCAGAACTCCGAAGGAGTGGTCAATGTGTCCACCTTCCGCACCAAAGCTGGCACCAACTATCAGTAAAAGCGCTAAATACCTCATCACGCCGCCTCTCTAAGGATTTTCTTAACGATTTCTTGGGCGATTTCTTTAACAGCTTCTTCAAGTTTCTTCTTTTCTTCCGCGAGGGACTTCCTTATCTCTTCAACAGACTTCTTTATCTCCTCTTCCGTTTCTTTTTCTGTCTTTTCTATGAGCTGGCGAGCCTGGGCTTCCGCTTCCTTTCTCGCTTCCTCAAGTATCTGGTTCGCCTCAAGCTTCGCCTTTTCGAGGATTTCCTTCGCTTCGTTAAGGTATTTGTTTGCCTCTTCCCTCATCTTCTGGGCTTCGGATAGGTTCTTCTTTATCAGCTCTTCCCTTCCCTCAATGACCTGGGTGTAGGGCTTTACGTAGAGGTTACTTATTATGAGGAGGAATATTATGAATATTCCGAGCTGTATAACGATTGATATGTTGGGGATTACGCCTATGTCCATTCTCTCGCCTCCGTCTTCGTATTATAGCAAAAACTTACTCTTTTCTTAAGACATCTATTACCTTTTCTCGCGAGGCATGGAGAGCGGGAATAAGTGAAGAGATAAAGGAAAGAATCAAAGTCCCACCGAAGGTAAGTAAAACGTCTTTGGGTTTTATATGTGCGGGGATGTAGCTCATCATGTATACTTCTTCGGATACGCGTATGAGTTTGTATTTGTTTATAATGAAGGCAAGAACGTAGGCGTTTAAAACTCCCAGAAGCCCCCCGACTATTCCAATGGATAGTCCCACTATCAGAAATATCGTCAAGATTCCCCTGCTCTTCATACCGAAGGTCTTTAGAATCGCTATATCCTTAACTTTCTCTTTAACCTTCACGAAAAGCAGACTCGTTATGTTGAAGGAAGCCACAAGGACCATGAGGAGCAAGATAAAAAAGAGTCCGAGCTTCTCCAGTTCCAAGGCGTGAAATAGGGGCTTGTTGAGGTCTATCCAGGAGCGGATTACGTAAAAGCTCCCGAGTTCGTTGATAAGCTTTTCTTTAAACCTGTCAGCCTCGTAAGGGTTCTTCAGGTAAACCTCCGTTACGTTCGTTCCCAAATCCCTTTTGAAGAAGGTTTTAGCCTGCCTAATATCCCAGTAAGCCACGAAGTAGTCCTGGTCGTAGGTTCCCGTGTAGAAGATACCTCCCACTTTGGTTTTTGTAGTTTTGGGAATGATACCTGTCGGTGTTCTTATTCCGAAGAGGGATATGAGTGTTATTTCATCTCCGGGGTAAGCTCTCAGGAGCTCTGAAACCCCTTGACCTATTATGAGGTTATTTACATTACCTTCGGTGAGTTGTTTTTTTAGGTATTTTTGAAAATCGGGATTTTTAAAGTCCGTGGCCTTTATGCTTACGTTCGTAATTGCTCCCTCTTTTGATGCGAGGGCATTGTACAGTTTGTAGGAAACGAAAAAATGTATCTCATCGGTGAACTTCCGAAGGCTCTCTTTAATCTTACTCTCCTCTTCGTCCGAATAGAGGGTTATGACTATGTGGGGAGATTTAGAAAGGATTTTATTTTTCAGTTCGTCCTGAAATCCGGAGAAGATACCGAGGGTCAGGATTATTGCACTGACGCTCAGGAAAACACCGAGGAACGCCACGATGGTTATTATCAGAGTGCTCCCTTTTACGGAGAAGAGGTATCTTGTGGCGAGCTTTATATAGAGTTTCATAGGAGTTTTAATGATTTCACTATCTCCTGCTGGCGGTCAAGGATATACTTCCTTACCTTTGCTCTGTGCTCTTTGGAGAATTCCAGCTCAAAACCGAAACGTATGTAAACCTCCCCGTCGTGAACCTCCTTTCTCCTTACCTTTCCCTTTGCGTGAACGTGTCCGTATTTGGGAAGCTCAAGCTCTAAGTCTATCCACTCATCTCTGCTTTCTTCCAGAAGACTTAAGATTTCTTCCCCCTCTTTGGTGTCCTTTCTGAAAACAACACCAACACCATACTCGCTTATATCTTTTGTTTCCGTTTGATACTCCTTATTTTGGATTTTTAGCTTAACTATCACAGGATTTGCAGGATCAACCTCTACTCTGACAGACCTTCTTTTAAGGAATTCAGGTTTTTCACACTCCTTCTTCAGTTCAAGAACGAGCTCTCCTCTATTGCTAACTATTCTGGACTTTATAAATCTCTCCTCCGAGAGCTTTACGTATGCAGTGTTTCCCAGCTGAAAGGCCCCTCTCCTTATGCAGTTTCCCCAGTCAAATCCGACAAGTTTTGAGGACTCATCTAACCAAGAGAGCTTGAGTATAGTCTTTACGGGAATCTCCTTTACCTTCGTGTATATCTCGTATTGTTCCCCTATCTTAAGATTTTCAAAAGGGGAGTCAACCATAGTAGAGAAACATTTTATAGGAGTTTTAAAATTTCCATATACTTATCTACAATATGCTACAGGAAGTCCTTTACATCGTCCTTGAGGCTGGCGAAAAAGTTTTAGAAATATACAACAAGGATTTTAAAGTTGAATACAAAGAAGACAAAACTCCCCTAACGGAAGCAGACAGGATTTCTCATAAGATAATCACCGAAGGTCTCCAGAAAATAACCCCGAATATTCCAGTAATCTCCGAGGAAGGGAAGGATATTCCTTACGAGGAGCGTAAGAGCTTCAAAAAGTTCTGGCTCGTGGACCCCTTGGACGGAACCAAAGAGTTCATAAATAAACGGGACGAGTTTACTCTAAACGTAGCTCTAGTAGTTGAAGGAGAACCCGTTCTCGGTGTGGTTTACACACCGGCTAAAAATGTTATTTACTTTGCGGAGAAAGGAAAGGGAGCTTTTAAGGGAGACGTCATTGCGGGAGACATATTTGACGCGGCAAAGCTCCCCTTAAGGTTCGGCTTTGAGCAACCTCTAAGAGTCGTAGCTTCCCGTTCCCACAGGGATGAAAAGACGGAGGAGTTCATCCAAAAACTTTCTCAGTCCTTCTTGATAGAAACGACCTCCGCAGGAAGCTCACTAAAGTTCTGTTTGCTAGCGGAAGGAAATGCGGACGTCTATCCCCGTTTTGGTCCTACGATGGAGTGGGATACGGCGGCGGGACACGCGGTTTTAAAAGAAACCGGAGGTTTCGTTTACTCTTTGGAAAATCTTAATGAGCTCCGCTACAATAAAAAAAGCTTAAGGAATGAAGCCTTTGTGGCTGTAAGGAGGGATGTTGCTCCCCACATTCTGCCTTTGCTGAAGAACTTTTAGTGTATTAAAATAATTATTTGCTCTTAATACTCTATATACACTCTTACGGAGGTAAAGGAAGGGATGGTCTTACCTAAGGATGTCAAGTGGAATCTCATAAGGGAACACCAAAGGCACGAGCAGGATACCGGCTCTCCCGAGGTTCAAATAGCCATACTAACTGAGAGGATAAACAGATTGACCGAACACCTAAAGAAACACAAGAAGGACGTCCACTCCCGTAGGGGACTTATCGGTCTCGTTAACAAGAGGAGGAAGCTCTTGGAATACCTCAGAGAAAAGGACTACGCCAAGTATTTGGAAGTTATCCAGAGGTTAAATCTGAAGGTTAAGTAAAGATGAAGGGAGTGGAGGAAAGAGCAAGGATAGGAAACTCTGAAGACCCCATAATTATAGAGACAGGTAAGTATGCAAAGCTTACCGACGGTTCGGTTGTTGTAAAACAAGGTGGCACCGCGGTTCTCGTTACCGTGGTGATGTCAGACGAGAAGAATACGGAAGTGGATTTCACCCCCCTCGCCGTTGACTACAGGGAGAGAACCTCCGCCTACGGAAGGATTCCGGGAGGCTTTACAAAGAGAGAGGGAAAGCCCACGGACAGAGAAATTCTCGTATCCCGCGTAATAGACAGACCAATAAGACCACTATTTCCCGAAGGATTCTTCCACGACGTCATAATAACCGCCCTAACTCTTTCTGCGGACGACAAGTATGACCCGGACGTTCTCGCGATTACGGGAGCTTCCGCGGCACTTCACATATCAAGGATTCCCTTTGAGGGACCTATAGCGGGAGTTAGGGTCTGCAGAGTAAACGGAGAGTTCATTGCTAACCCCACCTACGAGCAGAGAAAGGAAGCGGACCTTGACATCGTAATTGCTGGAACGAAGGACGCCATCGTTATGGTTGAGGGGGGAGGAAAGGAAATTCCTGAGGAAGTCCTGGCGGATGCTCTCTTCTTCGGACTGGACGCAATTCAGGAAGTTATAGAGGTTCAAGAAAGGCTAAGACAGAAGGTAGGAAAGCCGAAGTTTGAGTTTGAAAGGTTAGAGCTCCCCGAGGAGATACTGAAGGCTTTAGAAGAAGAATGCACTCCTAAAATTTTGAAAGCCTTCAAGATTTCCGATAAAAAGGAAAGGTACGCAACCCTCGACAGGATTGTTGAGGAGTTCATAGAAACTCACCAAATTTCCGAAGAACTCCAGTTTAACGTCAAATACTTCTACAAGAAGCTTGAAAGCCGTTTAATGAGGGAAAAGATACTGAAGGAAGGCGTAAGGATAGACGGAAGAAAGCCTAACGAAATAAGACCCATCTGGATAGAGGTTCATCCCTTTGAAAGACCCCACGGAAACGCAATATTCACCAGAGGACAGACCCAGGCTTACGTTACCGCAACCCTCGGCTCACCCGACGAGGCTCTGATAGTGGAAACAATCTCCGAGGGAGAGGTTTTCAAGAGGTTTATGCTCCACTACAGTATGCCTCCCTTCTCGGTAGGAGAAGCAAAGCCCTGGGGACCCCCGAGAAGGAGAGAGATAGGACACGGAGCCCTCGCGGAGAGAGCTATAGAACCCGTCCTCCCTGACGAGGAGGATTACCCCTACATAATCCGTGTGGTTTCCGACATCTTAGAGAGCAACGGCTCTACCTCTATGGCTACCGTATGCGGAGCATCCTTGGCACTCTTTGATGCGGGAGTTCCCATAAAAGGAAACAAGCACGTTGCCGGAATCGCTATGGGGCTAATCTTAGAGGGGGATAAATACGTTATCCTTTCAGATATACTCGGTGACGAAGACCACCTCGGGGATATGGACTTCAAGGTTGCGGGAACCCGTGAGGGAATCACCTCCGTCCAGATGGACATAAAGGTAAAGGGAATAACCAAGGAGATAATGCTTGAGGCTCTAAAGCAAGCAAGAGAAGGAAGACTTTATATCCTTGATAAGATGTATGAAGCAATACCCGAGCCCAGAAAAGAGCCTTCCCCCTACACTCCCAGAATAGAGATAATGGAAGTTCCCGAAGATAAGGCTCCCCTCATAATAGGACCCGGTGGTTCTACCGTAAAGCAGATATTTGACGAGACCGGCGTAAAGGTCTGGGTGGGAGAAGGCGGAAAGGTGTTCCTAACCGTCTTCCCCGGTGCGGACGTAGAAAAAGCGAAACAGATGATAAAGGATATAGTGAGGGAAGTAGAGGTCGGAGCTGTTTACACGGGAACAATAACGAGGGTAGAACCTTACGGAGTCTTCGTAGAGCTTTGGCCCGGTAAGGTGGGACTACTCCACGTCTCTAAGATGGCAGAACCCGTAAAAAACGCAACCGAGAAGTATAAAGTAGGAGAAGAGATTTCCGTTAAGGTTCTTGACCTTGACGAGCTCGGAAGACCCCGCTTTACAACCATAGGACTTGAGGGAGAAACCAAGAAGGAAGAGAAGAAGATCAAAGTGGGGGACGTGGTGGAAGGAAAGGTTGTAAGAGTAGAGCCCTACGGAGCTTTCATAGAGTACGCACCCGGAAAGGTGGGACTACTCCACGTCTCCAAGATGAAGGAAAGGGTCAGGGACGCTACCAAGAAGTTTAAAGTGGGACAAACCCTAAAGGTTAAGGTCGTTGAGATAGACGAGCAGGGAAGACCTAAGTTTACCGACAATGTCTAAGCTTGTCCTAAAAGTAAAAAAACTTCCCCACGCCGAAAACCTTCCTCTACCCTCTTACGCAACACCCCACTCCTCCGGATTGGACCTCAGAGCCGCCATAGAAAAGCCCATAACCGTTAAACCTTTAGAAAGAGTCCTGATACCTACCGGTCTAATCTTGGAGATTCCGGAAGGATACGAAGGACAGGTGAGACCCCGTAGCGGTCTTGCTCTAAAGAAAGGCTTAACCGTCCTAAACGCTCCCGGAACAATAGACGCTGACTACAGGGGAGAGGTGAAGGTAATCCTCATAAACCTTGGGAAGGAGGAGGTAGTGATAGAACCCGGTGAAAGGATAGCCCAGCTTGTGATAGCACCCGTTCAGAGAGTTGAGGTTGTAGAAGCCCAGGAGCTTACCCCCACCGAGCGGGGAGAGGGAGGATTCGGAAGCACGGGAACTAAGTGAGGATTTTTCTTATATCATCAATTACTGCTTCGCGGTTCTCTTTATAAAGCTTTCCCAGTCTTATAGCCTCCTCCTGAGATATAAAGCCTTCCCTCCTCAGGAGCTGTAAAAACTGCCTCACGTTTGAAGGATTCTCCTTAAAGACACCCCTGTCAAAGTCTATAACGAATACCCTGCCCTTTCCGTCAATAAGGACGTTCTTATGGATGTTTGCAAACTCATCCCTGTGTATTCCCAACTTGTCCAAGAGGTAAGCCTTTTCCAGAACCTCCCTCAGGATTCTCTTTCTCTCCTCCCCTTCAGGTTTCAACTCACCGAAGGTCTTTCCTTCAATAAATCTATAGACAAAAAAGTCCTCCCCTTTAAATAGAATCTGGGGAAAGCCCTCAAGTCCTTTCAGCCTTTCCAATATTTCAGCTTCCTTCTGGATAGCTTTGATTTTTTCCGGAGACTTTGCCACCTTTATGGCTACATCTTCCCCCTTCCATTTACCCCTGTAAACCCTACCCCTCCAGCCTTCCGCAATCTCCCGAAGGCTCTCCACCTCCTCTTTGAACTCCTCAAACCTCATCACTTATATTTATTTAAATGGTTAGGAACATAGTTACTTACCCCCACGAAATTCTGAAAAAGCCCACCGAGAAGGTGGATGTGATAGATAAGGAAGTCAAAGAGCTTATAAGGGATATGTTTGATACGATGTATGACGCCGAAGGCGTAGGACTTGCCGCGAACCAGATAGGCGTTCCCCTCAGAGTTATGGTAATAGACACCTCTCCAAAAGAAGATGCACCTCCCCTAAAGCTGGTTCTTATAAACCCCGAAATAGTGGAATCCGAAGGAAAGGTCAAGTATAAGGAGGGATGTCTCTCCTTTCCCGGACTCAGTGTTGAGGTGGAGAGGGCAAAGAAGGTAAAGGTAAAAGCATTGAACGAGCACGGGGAGCCCGTTGAGCTTACCTTGGAAGATTTCCCTGCCATAGTCTTCCAGCACGAGCTTGACCACCTCCTCGGGATAACCTTCGTTGACAGACTGAAGGGATGGAGACGGAGAATAGCGCTTGAGAAGTATAAAAAGCTCCAAAAGGAGAAGGCAAGAGCGGGATGAGCCCGGAAGAAGTCATCACTTCCCTTAAAGGACAGTTCTTCCTCTCTCCCCGGGAAAGACAGTTTATAAACCTCCTAACGAAAGAGCTTCAAGTTCCTAAGGAAGTCCTACGACAGGCTTTAGAAGAATGCCTACGGGCAGTTCCCCCTGAAAAGAGGAAAAAGTTTCCCCTCTTTAAGTGCTTAAAGAAGGTTTTGGAGCTCCAAAAACTCCACGCAAGACAAGAAGCCTTCCAAAACAGCTTAAGCTGGAAGGAAATCTTTTACGAGAAGTTAAGATACGCTAACGCGTATTTAAATGAAGAAGTAAAAGAGCCCAAAACCGAGGAAGAAGCAGAAAGGATTTTGCGTGAGCTTGAGTCAAAACTTATGAAGAAGCTCTGGGGAGAGCTACCTAAAGAAGAGAAGAGAAAAATAGTGAATAAGTATAAAAGCGTAAAAGAAGAAGACGAAGAGCTCTTTAAGGAACTCATAAAGCACGAGCTCAGGAAGATTTATAAAATTCCCGAGCTTTCCCTCTACGTTCGCTAACTACTCCTCTTGGCTCGCCTCTGCGGTTTCTATAGCCTTCATCAAGGCTTTAGCCTTATTAACGGTCTCCTCCCACTCCTTTTCGGGGACGGAGTCCGCCACTATTCCCGCTCCCGCCTGAACGAAGATTTCCCTGTCCCTATAAACTGCCGTCCTTATGGCGATAGCCATATCCATATTCCCTTGGAAAGAAATGTAGCCCACGCTTCCCGCGTATATTCCCCTCCTTTCGTTTTCCAGCTCCTCTATTATCTGCATAGCCCTGACCTTCGGAGCTCCAGAAACCGTCCCCGCAGGGAACGTAGCCTTGAGAACGTCCAAGGCGTCGTATCCCTCCTTCAGTTCCCCTACCACATCGCTCACTATATGCATAACGTGGGAGTATCTCTCTATCCTCATAAAGTTTTCTACCTTCACGCTTCCCGTTTTTGCCACTCTCCCTATATCGTTCCTCGCAAGGTCAACGAGCATAAGGTGTTCAGCTCTCTCCTTTTCATCAGAAAGAAGCTCCTCCTCCAAGGCTCTGTCCTCTTCCTCTGTTTTTCCCCTCCTCCTCGTTCCCGCAATGGGACGCGTCTCTATCTTACCCTCCTCAAGCCTTACGAGAATTTCAGGAGAAGAGCCTATCACCTTAAGGTCTCCGAAATCCAGGTAATACATATAGGGGGAGGGATTCAGAAACCTGAGAACTCTGTAAATCCTGTCCGGATTAGAGTAAAAAGGCTTTCTGAACCTCTGGGAGAGGACTACCTGAATAACGTCCCCTTGAGCTATATACTCCTTAGCCTTTTTAACTATACTTTCAAACTCTTCCTTGGAAAAGTTAGAACGCCAGTTATTTAAATTCGGCTCTC
>WFPV01000165.1 GCA_015487405.1 Aquifex sp.
AAATATCAATATCCTAATATTAAAAAAGCAAAAATAACAGAATTCTATAGAAAGCTTTTCAGTATATTAAAAATACATGAGAAAGAATTCCCTCATCTATATACTTTTTTGGAGTTGTTTTATAAACCAAAAGAGGCTCCTTTTATAACAGATAACGAATCATATATACTTTTAGATAACTTTTCTATTTTCTATATGCGAAATGTAAATCTATTTAGAAATTCACATCATATTTTTGATGCAGAAAGGACAATAATTAAAGATTTTCAGGGAACTTTTCCTTTGAATAATTATGAATTTCAAGATTCAAGTAAAAATATATTCATTCAGCTTTCAGATGTAATTGTTGGATTTGCGGGCAAGTTATTTGATTTTATTCTAAATACTGACAGAAAAAGTATAGCTTCTGTAAATTTAAGTGAAATTCAAAAGCAAAACCTTTTAAAATGGATAGAAATTGTAAACCTATCTGAAAAGAAATGTCCGGCTTTTTTTCATGCTGTAATGCCTCTAAAAACATTTGAGGAAAAGATTGAGATTTTTTATTCCAAAGTTTTTAATAATTAAACCTCCTCCACCCTCAACTTTCCGAACACCAAAAGCGGAAGGAGTGTATCCCTCACCTTCTTTAATATCATAATCTCTTTCTGGTTGTTGATGATTTTTTCAAAGAGGGGCTGGACGAGGGAGTGGAATTTTTGGAGGATGGGAGAGGGGGGAAGAAGGATATTTAATGAATTTAGAATACTTAAATTTAACCCAGGAACTGCGGTATCAGAACTGGCTAAATCTTCTAAAGGATAGGATTTTAAGAAGTGATATGTGTATATGATTAAATCTTCCGATATTTCTGGAGGAATATAGAAAACAGTATCTATCGGATAGCAAGGCTCCATTATTAAATATACGCTTCCGACATTTCCTTTCCTACCAATCACTACTGCTGGAGCTTTAGTCAAAAATTCTTTATGATGTCCATCTATTCCACTTGACCCTACAACAGGGTAATTTCCAAGCTTCCTTTTTTCTTTAGGAAGTCCTTTTCCATACTTAATTTTTGTTATATTCCCTAACCTCTTCACCTCCCACCCTTTGGGTATCTCCCTTCCCAGTTCTTCGCTGTAAATGAACTCTTCATCTTTAAAAGGCTCAAAGTCTATGAACCAGCTTTTGAACATAGCCATTGCGGTCTTCTCTAAGATTTCGTTCTGCTTCTTCTTTACATCTATAAGCTCGTCAAACCATGAAAGAACCGTGGCGATGCGGGATTGTTCGGGGGATGGGGGAAGAGGAATATTTAAAGTTTTTAGTTCTCTTTGGGTAAGTAAAGGTTGTGTAGAACCTACATTTAAATTTTCTATATCTTCTTTCCGTGTTTGTAAATGGTAGTATAAGAAGCGTGAAACCACTTTATCAGTGAAGTTTAATATCAGAGCATTGTCTGAAACCCAAATCTTTTGGTTTTTAGGTATATAAAAAACATTTCCAAGTGTCCCAACCCTTCCAGTTATTATAATCTCCCCTGTTCGCATGAAATCATTTGTAAAACCCATCAAGCCATTAGCCCCCCACAATTCATATTGACCATAAATCTTGTTTACTATATTTGGTCTTTTACCACTGCTTATTTTGCAAATGTTACTTAACCTCCTAACCTCCCAATCCCTCGGTATCCTTCCTATTTCCGTATCCCTAAAGTCCCTCTCCCATCTGAACCTTACAGGCATCTTAATAAATATTACTTCTTCTCCTCCTCCCACTCCCAGTAAACGAAAACCCAATCTTCGGGGTTGTCGCTTGCCATGGCTACTTTGTTTATGGCATCTACAAGCTCGATAGTTTGCTCTGCGGTGCTTTCTTTAACCTTGACCCTGAGTCCCAGGTCTGCCCCTTCCTTAGGTGTTATCAAATAAACCTCTTCCACAAAGGGTAAGGATTTAACCGACTCTATAATGTCTTTTACCACATCGCCTTTAACTAACATAACCTAAAGCCTCCTGTAGTGAATTAATATACTCTTCCAGTTCGGGAGTTACTCTCTCGGTTATAAGCTCATCGGTGTAATCCGCCTTTCTCCTCAATGCATAGAGCTTGTCGTAAGAGCCCTTCAATTTGCTTATAAGCTCTACCGGCACCCTACTTTCCCTGTATGCCTTGTGCACAAAAGCCTTGGCAATTCCTATGTGTGAGCATGTCAAGATAAGGGAGGTGCGAGACAGAAAGAGGGAAAATAAAGGATTATGGGAGTCATAGAGAAACTGGAACAGTATATACGCAAAGTATACCACAGGAACAAAATCCCACCAAGAGTGAAAGCTAAAGCAGTGCTCCTATACC
>WFPV01000166.1 GCA_015487405.1 Aquifex sp.
AAGGTAAAGCTGGCTGGACTGTCTAAAGAGGAAGTTGTTTACACCCTCAAGGCTCTTATCGGAGGATGGAAGGCGGGAGTTCTCCAAAATACCGATACGGAGCACGTTTACATAGTCATAAGGCTTGCGGAGAAGTTCAGAACACCGGAGGTTCTAAGGTCTATAAAGATACCCAACAGGGAAGGAAAGCTAATTCCTCTGTCTGAGCTCGTTGAAATTGAAGAAAGTCCTATACCCACGACCATTTACCACAAGAACCTCAGAAGAGTCATTTACGTAATCGGAGACGTTGCAGGAAGAGAGGAAGCACCCATTTACGGAATACTTGACGTTAGGGACAAGATTCTCAGCCTTGAAAACCCATACGGAGAAGTCGGTGAGCTCTGGATGTCTCTACCCGTTATAGAGGATAGGGTTTACGTCAAGTGGGATGGGGAGATGCACATAACCTTAGAGGTATTTAGAGACCTCGGACTTGCATTTGGAGCGGCTGTATTCGTAATGTATGTTCTCGTTCTCGGATGGTTTAAGGACTTCAGAATTCCGGGAATCATCCTCTCTCCCATACCCCTCACACTCGTGGGAATAATCCCCGGACACTGGCTCATGGACAAACTCATGGGTAACGTATTCTTCACCGCTACCTCCATGATAGGATTTATCGCCCTAGGTGGAATCATCGTTAGAAACTCCATACTTCTGGTTGACTTTGCAGAGCAAAGGGTTAAGGAAGGATTCCCCGTTCACATGGCTGTCGTAGAAGCAGGTGTTATCAGGACAAGACCTATACTCCTCACCGCTGCAGCGGTGATTATCGGAGCTTTCGTTATCATCTTTGACCCCATATTTAACGGACTCGCTATCTCACTCATATTCGGAACGCTCGCATCCACAACGCTAACGCTCGTCCTAATTCCCGTTATGTATTACGCTTCTAAAACAAAGAGGATGGCTCCGGAAGCCTGCCCCACTCCAGAGCAGATAAAGAGAGACCTCATGTCCGACTGATGGGGAGTCTTAGTCTCCCCTCAGTTTCCTTTCCACTATCTTTATATCCTCTTCCGTATCAACTCCGTGGTAGAAGTTATCCGTCAGGATGACCCTAATTTTTATTCCATTTTCTAAGAGCCTAAGCTGTTCTAAAGACTCGGTTTCTTCAAGCTCTCCTTTTGGAAGTGAGCCGAACTTAACGAGGGTTTCCTTCCTGTAGGCGTAAATGCCTACGTGTTTTAGAGGATAGTTTTTGTTTTCTTTGCGAAAGTAAGGGATAGGCGAGCGGGAAAAATAAAGGGCGTAGCCCTCCTTATCTAAAACCACCTTAACATCCTGGGGTCTGTCGTAAGCTTCCGGGTCCTTGCAGGCTAAGGTAGCAACTTTATCGCCTTCTTCTAAGGCTTTAAAAAGTTTATCTATGTCTTCTTTGTAGGCGAAAGGCTCGTCTCCCTGATAATTTATTACGTATTCAACACCTAAGTCCTTGACGGCATATAGAACTCTATCGCTTCCCGAGGGAAGTTCAGAGGGTGTTAAAACCACCTCGCAGAGGTCTTCAACAACTTCCTTTATCCTTTCGCTGTCCGTAGCGAGAAGAAGCGGATAGCCTGTCCTTTTTAAGTTTTCAACGACCCACCTGATTAAGGGCTTCCCTGCTATTTCCCTTAGGGGCTTTTCTTTGAGACGGGTAGAGCCGAGCCTTGCGGGAATGACTATTAACCTACTCATAAGGAAACTTTAGTATAAATTCATTAACTTGTGATGAAGGAAAGAGTGATAGTTATCGGCGGTGGACTTGCGGGAAGCGAGGCAGCCTGGAGACTCGCAAACGAGGGACACGAGGTAATCCTCTACGAGATGAGACCTAAAAAGATGACTCCCGCCCATAAAACGGGAAACCTCGCTGAGCTCGTATGTAGTAACACCTTGGGTGGTTTAGAAATCACAACAGGTGCGGGACTCCTTAAGGCGGAGATGAAGATGCTCGGCTCACTAATATTGGAAGCTGCACAGGTTGCGAGAGTCCCCGCAGGCGGAGCCTTGGGAGTGGATAGAAACATCTTTTCCCAATACATAACCGAAAAGATAGAGAGCCATCCCAATATAAAAGTCATTAGAGAGGAAGTTAAAGAGATTCCCGAGGACGAAATCGTAATAATAGCTACGGGTCCTCTAACCTCCGAGGCTCTGAGTGAAAAGATAAAAGAGCTCGTAGGACACGATACCCTCTACTTTTACGACGCTATAGCTCCTATAGTGGAAGCGGACAGCGTGGACTTCTCTAAAGGTTTTTGGGGCTCAAGATACGGGAAGGGGGGAGACGACTACTTTAACTGTGTCCTCACGGAAGAGGAGTATAGAGTTTTTTACGAAGAGCTTTTGAAGGCTGAGAAGGTTCAGCCCAAGGACTTTGAAAAGGCTGTTCACTTTGAGGGATGCCTCCCCATAGAAGAGATGGCAGAAAGGGGCTATAAAACCCTCCTTCACGGACCCATGAGACCTGTAGGTCTAATAGACCCCAGAACCGGTAAAGAGCCCTTCGCTGTGGTTCAGCTCAGGAAAGAGAACAAAGAGGGAACGCTTCTGTCTCTCGTGGGATTTCAGACTAAGCTAACTTACAAGGAGCAAAAGAGAATCTTCAGATTAATTCCCTGCCTCAGGAATGCGGTCTTTGTAAGGCTTGGCTCTATGCACAGAAATACCTTCATTCAGTCCAACAAGGTGTTAACCCCTTATCTGAATCTCAGGCACAAAGAAAATATCTTCTTTGCGGGACAAATCACGGGAGTGGAGGGTTACGTAGCTTCGGCGGCAACAGGCATTCTTGCGGGAATAAACGCGGGAAGACTCGCAAGGGGGGAAGAGCCCATTAAAGCTCCCGAAGACACAATGCTGGGAGCTCTCGTAAAGTATATAACGACGAAGGAAGGTGAACTCCAACCTATGAATCCTGTATTCGGACTGCTTCCACCGTTAGGTAAAAAGATTAAAGATAAAAAGAAAAGAAAAGAACTGATGGCACAAAGGGCTTTAAACTCCTTGAAAGAATGGATTGAACAAAATGATTTAAAATCTGAAGTATGGAGCTTGGCTGTAAAATCTACGAGAAACTAAAGGGAGGTGAAAGCCTTACAGATGAGGATAAGAAAATCTTAAAGGAGATAATAAAAAAAGAGTTCAAGTTTTTAGCGGAGCAGAACATACTTCCCACTCCAGAGAATTACGCCCGCTGGTTTTTCGTATTTTGCTACGTTGTAGAGAATAAAATAGATGCTTCTGTCAATGAGCTGATAGAGCTATATTACAAGATTTTTAAAGATGCAAAAGTAGACCTGAGGCTGACCGTAGACATAGAGCACATAGCCAAGGAAGTTAGGAATATCGTAAAAGATTACATAAATACAATTCAGCGATATGACAGAGATATAGATGAGAAAAAGGAAGAATTAAAAAAGTATTCGGATAAAACAAATTCGGTTAATTTGCAGAATATCCTAGAAAAAATTAAGGATCTTCAGCAAACCAACCAGGACCTTGTAAATGAATTAAAGGCTAAGGAGAGGGAACTCGAAAGGCTCCGGAAAGAAATTAGCACTCTCAGAGAGCAAGCACATGTAGACTTCCTCACGGGTTTAAAAAACAGGCGTTCCATAGAGAAAGCTCTAAATGACTTTTTGAAGGATCTTCATTCTTACGGCTATCCTTTTGTAGTCATAATGATAGATCTAAACAAGTTCAAACAGATAAATGATACATACGGACACGTAGTAGGAGACTGTATCTTAAAACAAGTGGGAGAACTTTTAAGGAAGTATCTAAGAGCTAAGGATATTGTTGGTAGATACGGTGGAGATGAGTTTATAGTTATACTTACCGGTGTAAATCTGGATGTTGGTATTAAAGTAGCTCAACGACTCTTTAGTGTAATAAAAAATCATATATTTAGATGTGACTCCCTTGAGCTAAGTATATCTGCAAGCTTTGGAATTTTAGAAGTTAGCAAGAACTTTAAAAATATCAAAGAAATCCTTGAGGCTGTTGATAAAAAGTTATACGAGGCAAAAGAAAAGGAGCCCGACCACATAGCCTACTGATTTAAGCTACTTTCTCTTTAACTTTTAAGTATTTCCTTAGATACCTACCGGTGTAAGAATTTGGATTTTGAGCAACCTCTTCCGGAGTTCCCACCACTACGATTTCACCTCCCCTCTCTCCGCCTTCCGGTCCGAGGTCTATCACCCAGTCCGCGCACTTTATTACGTCTAAGTTGTGCTCTATAACCACGACGGTGTTCCCCTTGTCAACAAGTTTCTGGAGAACGTTTATAAGCTTCTTTATGTCGTCCATATGGAGACCGGTGGTAGGCTCGTCAAGGAGGTAAAGAGTTCTACCTGTGTCTTTTTTGGATAGTTCTCTTGCGAGCTTTATTCTTTGTGCCTCTCCTCCGGAGAGCGTAGGTGCGGGCTGTCCAAGTTTTATGTATCCGAGTCCCACATCTTTTAGTATCTGGAGCTTTCTCCTTATAGATGGATGGTTTTCAAAGAACTCGTAAGCTTCGTCCACACTCATATCAAGAATGTCCGCAATGTTCTTTCCCTTGTAGGTTATCTCCAAGGTTTCCCTGTTGTAGCGTTTTCCTTTGCAGACCTCACAGGTGACGTAAACGGGAGGTAAGAAATGCATCTCAACCTTAATAACGCCCTCCCCTTGGCAAGCCTCACACCTTCCGCCCTTAACGTTGAAGGAGAACCTTCCGGGTTTGTATCCCCTCGCCTTCGCCTCAGGAGTCTGAGCAAAGAGGTTTCTAATCATATCAAAGACCTTGGTGTAAGTTGCGGGATTAGAACGAGGTGTCCTGCCTATAGGGGACTGGTCTATGTTTATTACCTTGTCTATGTTTTCCAAACCTTCTATCCTGTCCACTTCACCGACAGGCTCGTGGGTTCCGAGGAAATAGTTCTTAGCATACTTATAGAGAATCTCGTAGATAAGTGTTGATTTTCCGCTTCCGGAAACTCCGGTTATGCACACGAAAAGACCGAGAGGTATCTCTACGTTGATGTTTTTCAAGTTGTGCTGACGTGCCCCTATTATCCTTATGGAGTAGCCCTTTTTAGGCTTTCGCCTCTTTTCAGGAACAGGAATCTCCTTCCTACCGCTTAGATACGCTCCCGTGAGGGAGTTGGGATTGCTCTTCATATCTTCAACACTTCCCTGAGCTACGAGGTAGCCCCCGTGCTTTCCCGCCCCGGGTCCCAGCTCAATGATGTGGTCCGCACTCTCTATAGTTTCCGGGTCGTGCTCTACGACTATCACCGTATTTCCAAGGTCTCTTAGACCTTTCAAGGTATTTATAAGCTTGGTGGTATCCCTCGGATGCAATCCTATGGATGGCTCATCAAGAACGTATAAAACTCCCGAGAGCTTAGAACCGAGTTGGGTAGCGAGCCTTATTCTCTGCATCTCCCCGCCGGAAAGCGTGGTGGCACTCCGGGAAAGCGAGAGGTAGTCCAGCCCCACATTTACGAGAAAGCCGAGCCTTTCAATAATTTCCTTTAAAAGCCTTTCTCCTACTATTCTGTCTTTTCCTTCAAGTTTCTCTAAAAGATTCTCAAAGAATTCTTTAGCCTTACCAACGGGCATCTGGACTACATCCCATATACTCTTTCCCTCTATCTTCACTGCGAGGGCTTCGGGTCTGAGCCTTGCTCCCTTACATTCGGGGCAAGGTTTTTCAACTATGTATTCCTCTATCTCCTCCCTTATCCTCTCGCTCTCTTCTTCTAAGAATCTCCTTTCTAAGTGTCTTATTACTCCCTCAAAGCCTATTGACTCGTTTCCGTATAAAACCGCCGCCCTAACGCTTTCAGGGAGTTTCTTCCAGGGAGTAGAAGGACTGTATCCGAGCTTCCTTATTACGTTAGAAATGGGAAACCGAAGGTAATTAAAGTATCCGCTATCGGTAATCTTTAGAGCTTTCACCGCGGGTCTTTCGGGGTCCACGAGAAGTGCAGGGTCAACCTCCCACTTCACCCCCAAGCCTTTGCAAGCGGGACAAGCTCCGTAGGGAGAGTTAAAGGAAAAGAGCCTCGGAGAAATCTCGGGAATGCTAAAGCCGTGCTCGGGACATACCATCTTCTCGCTGTAGAGCTCTTCCTTTCCTGTTTCTACATCCTCAATTTTGACGAGCCCGCTCGCAAACTCCAAAGCTTTCTCTATAGCTTCTAATAGTCTTGCCCTTTCCTCCTCACTCACAGTAAGCCTGTCAAGAACAAGGTCTATCGTATGCTTTTTATTCTTTTCAAGCTTAGGAACTTCAGAAACTCTCACAAGCTCTCCGTCAACCTTTACCCTTGTGTAGCCCCACTTCTCTATCTGCTTAAAGAGTTCTTTAAACTCTCCTTTCTTTCCTCTGACTATAGGAGCAAGAACCATTATCCTTTTTCCTTCATACTTGTTTACCACTCTCTCTAATATCTCGTGAGCCGACATTCCGGAAAGCAGACTTCCACAGACAGGACAGTAGGGTTTTCCTACGTTAGCCCAGAGCACTCTCAGATAGTCGTATATCTCGGTAACCGTTCCCACGGTTGAACGAGGATTTTTAGAGGTCGTTTTCTGGTCTATAGCTATCGCAGGAGAAAGTCCCTCTATGCTGTCAACATCCGGTTTTTCCATTACTCCGAGAAATTGCCTTGCATAAGAAGAGAGACTCTCCACATACCTCCTTTGTCCTTCTGCATAGATTGTGTCAAAGGCTAAAGAGGATTTCCCAGAGCCTGAAGGACCTGTTATAACCACAAGTTTGTTTTTCGGAATCTCTACATCTATGTTCTTTAAGTTGTGTTGCCGTGCTCCCCTAACTACAATTTTGTCCATAAGTGAATAATTTATTACTTTTGGAATTAGATGCCTCGCTGTCACTCGGGGTTGATTTTCTAGGAATCCGTCGACCTCCCGGGATTTTTGCAAGATTGGAGGTCGACGAGAAATTTAGTTTATTTGAGCAAGATTGGACTTGACGGAAATTTATAAATTTACTATTATTTTTACTACACACAGATTTGGGTTTGTTGGGTGCCTATTAGGGATTGAAACCGGTTCTCACCTTCCGGGCATAAACGTATTGGACTAAGTTTGTTAGGTACCTATGAGGGATTGAAACATGATGTATGAGGTGCTCTTCAGTGATTAGTAGAGGAAGATAACTATGTTAGAACTTTCTTCTTCCATTCAAAGCACTATATCTAGCGAAAAACCTGAAGAAAAGGTTAAAAACCTTCTCTTTAGCTGGTTTTCTAAAAAG
>WFPV01000167.1 GCA_015487405.1 Aquifex sp.
AGGCTTCCCTTTCAAGCTGTTCCCTTCTTTTCTTTGCCTCTTCTTCGGTTATGAGTCCGGCGTTCAGGTCCGCGTCTATAGCCATCTGCTTACCGGGAAGAGCGTCCAAGGTAAAGCGTGCGGCAACCTCGGAAATCCTTTCCGCTCCCTTCGTAATTACGAGGAAGTTTATCGCTATGAAGATAAGGAAGATTATCAGACCTACTACCACGTCCCCTCCCGCCACTAGCTTTCCGAAGGACTCTATAACCTTACCGGCGGCGTGGGTTCCTTCGTGTCCGTGAAGAAGTATTCTCCTCGCGGTGGCGATATTCAAAGATAGTCTCAAGAGAGTTCCTATCAAAAGAATCGTGGGAAAGACCGAAAACTCTAATGGGTCTTTCACGAAAAAGGTCAGTATCAGAACGCTGAGGGAGAAGGTTATGGAAAGCGTGAGAAGAAGGTCCAGCACCAAGGGAGGAACGGGAACAATTATGACCGTGAGTATCAGGATAACTCCTAAGATAACGAAGAGCTCTTTTCCTTTCATAAGCCTAATCTTTAAAAACTATAAAATAAATCCTTCCTATGGAAAACTTACATTACCTTCTTGCCTACATCTTCGTTCTGTTCTCCTTAGCACTCTCCCGTGCGGAGGGACTCGGAATAGAAAAGGAGATTTTCTTTTCTTCCTTAAGAACCTTGGTTCAGCTTATCCTTCTCGGATACCTCCTTCAGTATCTTTTGAAGTTCAACAACTTCTTTGAATACCTTGCGGTATTCTCTCTTATGAGCCTTTTTGCCTCCCTTATCTTCGCCGAGAGGGTAAAGAGTTTAAAACTCTTTTTTGGAGCTTTTCTTTCTATAAGTCTCAGTTACCTCGTTCCCATCGTGTTGCTGCTTGCAACGGGTGTTTTAAAGTCCTCCTCTTACGAGGTTATCCCCTTTGGGGGTCTCATAATAGGAAATACTCTCAACTCCCTCTCCCTCTTTTACGACAGGGTTAAGGCGGAAATAAAGAACCGCAAAGACGAGATAGAGGCTAAGGTGGCTCTGGGGGCTACGCTCCTTCAGGCTCTCTTTGACGTTATAAGGGACAGCATAAGGATGGCTATGATTCCAAAACTCAACTGGCTGAAGTCTGCGGGCTTTGTCCACATACCTGGTGTTGCGGTAGGTATGCTCGTGGCGGGGGCGAGTCCCTTTAAGGCTATACTTTTCCAGGTTGTAATACTTTACGTCTTACTCTTTTCGGGAATTTTTAGTGCTTCACTGCTCGCTTTCTTGGGCTACAGGGAGATATTCCGGAAGGCTTTTCAGGAAAGTTAGTAAGTGCTTAGCAAATTTTGTATAATTGTTATTATGAGATACGATGTAGTTATTGTAGGAGGAGGACCTGCAGGACTGTCTTGTGCTCTAACGCTTGCCTCTTCACAAGGAAGAGGTTGGAAGTGGGCTGAAGGTAAGAAGTTCTTGGTGATAGATGAAGGAAACTCTGACCTGAATAAGGCTATGCTCAAGAACGTTCCGGGAATCCCCATAGGAACCTTAGGACCTGAGCTCCTGGAAAAGATTAGAGAGCAGATAAAGGAGCTGAACGACAGCGTGGAGATAAAGCAGGGGAAGGTCGTAAAGGTGGAAGGTGAGAAAGGAAACTTCAAGGTTTACACCGAGAGTGGAGAGGTCTACGAAGCGGAATACGTCGTTCTCGCACCTGGGTTCCACAAATTTGAGATTGAGTGTGAAGGAGTTGAAGTTGTAGACAATCCCAAATCTCCCAAACCGGGAAGGGTAATGATAAAACACGACGGAGACTACAAGGTAAGGGAAGGGCTATTCGTTGCGGGACTGCTCGCGGGAGTGAGCTCTATGTTCACCGCTGCTGCGGGAAGCGGCGTTCAGGTGGCTATAAACATACTCTCCGAATGGGCTGGTAAGCCCATCGTTATCCACGACGTTCCTCCTAAGAAAGAGTGAGATATCTCCTTTCCTTAGCGATAGCCCTAATCTTTTTCCTCTTCCTTCTCTCCCAACTTCCCGTCAGGGAAGTTATCCAGAGCTTTAAAAAGGTCGGTTTTTCCTCTTTCCTCCTTGCGTTCCTTCTCTACTCCCTCAGTCAGCTCACCAGGAGTCTGAGGTGGAAACTCATTTTAGGAATAAGTCTCAAAGATGCCTTTTTCTTAAACGCCGTTAATGTCTTTTTTAACAACATCCTTCCTGCAAGAACTGGTGAGCTCAGCTGGTTTTACTACGCTAACAAGCTCGGAATAAAGCTCAAATACTCCCTATGGAGCTTCCTCCTCGGAAGAGCTTACGACCTTCTCGCTCTAATCTCCTTGCTTCCCTTTAGTTACCTCACTGTGCGGTTCTCCTTGATACAAGGAGTCTTTTTCTTAATCTTTACATACCTTGCGGTGTTTATTATTCCCCTTTCCTCTTTTCTTATTCCCGACTACGGGAAACTAAAAGAGTTAAAAGCTTTTTTAAGGAGGGAGTTTTCCTCAGAGCTTTCCCTGAAGCTCTTTACCTTATCCTTAACCACTGTTTTACTAAAGGCTCTCTCGCTCTATACGCTCCTTTTGGGACTCCACAGCCTTGACTTTTTCAGCTTTTCCTTCGCCTTCGTAGGAGGCGAGCTTTCCACAATTCTACCGCTTCACGGGTTTATGGGATACGGCACTTACGAGCTTAGTTTCTTCGCCCCCTTGAAGCTCTTAGGATACGAGCTGAAAGAGGGACTTAAAGTAGGTTTCATCGCTCACAACTTTTTACTGTTTTCTTCCGCAGTCTGGGGAGCTTTAGCCCTCATTTACCTGCATACCGCTTCGCGGTCTTAAATTAAAGTCATGAAAATAAAAACTTTTTTTTGGGAGTCTACGTAGGAATACTCATAATCTTAGCTCCTAGTCTTTCCAATATGTAGACTCTTTCTTTCTTTTAGGTAAAGCTTTCTTATATCTCGAAAGATTTTCCGCACCTCCGGATATCTGTAATCCCTGTAGGTCCAATAGAGAGGATGGAAATCTCCGTAGACGTAAAGAAGTTCTATTTCCGCATAAATGCCCTTACTCAGGTAGACGCGCGCTCCCCTCCTTTTGTGGGAAGCTAAAATGAGCTGGGATTCGTCCACGTAGCCGGGGTCTATGTTTACAGTTCTTTTTCCGTTGACTGAGAACTTTTCTTCTATTTCCACAGTTTTTAGCTTTATCTGAACGAGCTCTTCTTTATCCCTCAAGCCCTTAACCGAGATGTAGAACTTCTTAAGGGGAGTTCCCATCTCTTTGCCGTAATACCTTTCTAAGAATGCAAAGTGAAACTCGGGAGATAGGTAATCCGCCTCTCCGAAAAGGGAGTAAAGTTCCTGAAGGGCTTTGGAGAGTTTATCTTTATGATGCTCGTTGTATAAAATGGCGAACACGAACTTTGCTAAGTCCATAGGAATTTGTATATAGCTTTCCTTACCAGAACACCGTTTTTTACCTGCTGGTAAATTAGGGATTTTGCGGTATACACGAGCTCGTGGGCTATGTCCACGTTTCTATTTACGGGGCCGGGATGCATGTAGAACTTAACCTTTTCAAATCTTTCTTCGGTTAATCCGAACTGCTTAAAGTAACTGCTTTCCGAAGGAATGTAGTTCTCCTTCTGTCTTTCTTTTTGGAGTCTGAGCCATATAACGACATCAGCCCAGTCTATACCTTCGTCAACGTTGCTGAAGACTTTTTTTACGCCG
>WFPV01000168.1 GCA_015487405.1 Aquifex sp.
CTTTAATGAATCCTATCCAGTCGGTGTTGTAGCCGGTTGCTTTCCCGTTTTCAAACTTTACGGTGTTAACCGCACCTATTTCTTGAACAACAGGGTCTATCTCATCAAGGTGTTCCATTATGGCTTCTTTATGGGGAATGGTAACGTTTATTCCTTTTACTCCGACGGCTTTAAAACCTTGGACAGCTTTACCGAGTTCCTCAGGCTTTACTTCAAAGGCCAGATAAACGGCATTTAAACCTGCGTAATCCAATAAGGCATTCTGGAATATGGGTGAGAGGGAGTGCCTTACGGGATATCCGATTACGCCGTAAAGCTCTGTCTCAGAGGTTATCATTAAGCGAACTGGGAAATGTTATACTTCTGCTGGGTTATTTCTACTTTCTTAACCCACTTGAGGTTTCCTTTTATTACTGTGTCAACGAGGTTCTTGAGAGATATGTCAACTACCGGGCAGGTGGAACATCCTCCTTCAAAGGAAAGGTAGACTACATCGTCTTTTACTTCAACGAGCCTGAGCTCACCGTGGTGCTCCTTAAGAGCAGGTCTTATCTTCTCCAAGAGTTGTTCAACTTCTTGAACTTTATCAACTCCCGTCATCTTCATCCTCCAGCTAATTTTTTATTGTATTCCTGTTGAATTTTATTCCACAGTTCCCCTCTCTTGTCCTCCGATAGATTCATGAGGTTCATGAAGCCTCTCAACGTGAGCCTGTGGTCAAGGAGTTTGTCCGTTTTGTCTTCAACGAGTCTGTCGTAACCGTATTTAGAAAGGATATCCTTAGCTTGCGGAAGAATCTCAAAGAGGTCTTTAAGGAGAATGTCCTCCGTGAGCTTCATTACCGCCATCACTTCATCTCCTTGACTTTCTTAACAAAGAAGTGATACTCTCCGTCTTCTTCAAACATTCCCAAAAACTCCTGACCGGTGGATTTACACCACGCGGGAACGTCCTCTATAGAGCCGGGGTCGTCCGCTATGAGCTCTATAACCTGTCCAATTTCCATCTCCTTCATCTTAGCGGTTAGCTCAGCAAGGGGAACCGGACAAAAAGTCCCCGTAACGTCGTGAACCACGTCCGCCTTTATATCCTTAATGTCCATGTTTTACCTCCTTCTTTGCGTAAATCTTGAACTGCTCTAAGAACTGGTCGTCCGGGGGCGTTCCTATGAGCTCTATTTCCTGTCCATTAATGTTTATTCCAACTTTTGCAGGTTCCCTCTTGGAATACCTTGCGATGATATCAGCAATGAGCTGGAGCTCTTCTTGGGTGGGATTTCCTTTTATGAGGGCGAAAGTGCCTTTGCCGTCTTTCCTGTAAGCGTATCCGTATCTGTTTTTAAAACCTTTCAGGAAGTTAACTTCTCCCTGATTTCTCGCAACGATAAGCTTAGTTCCAGAGGGAAGTCTCAGGTGTCTTCCCACCGCAAAGAGAATAAGGTCGTCTCTGGTAATGATTCCTTCAACAGCGTAAGCTTCCTTAAAGCGTGCTGCGTAGGTCTCATCGGTGAGGTAACAACAACCTCCTGCGGGCTGTTCGTAGTCAAGTCCGTATTTCTTTGCAAGCTCTATCTGAACCTTTCTGCTCCTTCCCTTGATTCCAAGGAGCTTACTCCTGTCCACCCAGCCTTCCTTCTCGGGAATGGTGGGCGGCAGAACCTTTGCGGAGAGGGGTCTCAGAATCAGTCCCTCAAGTCCGGCTTCCTTTTCTATAAGTTTTAGTCTTTCGGGAGTTTGGCTCATCGGTCTCTGGTATAGGACCTCTCCCGTTACGATGAAGTCGTATCCCTCTTTTTCCATTATCTCTTTTGCCTTTCTGAGCATCATTATGCGGCAATCTACGCAGGGGTTTACGTTCTTACCGTATCCGTATTTCGGATTTATTACCACGTTGTAGTATTCGTCAGATATATCAACAATTTCTAAGGGAACCTGTAACTGTGCCGCCGCCTTTACTGCAGGGTTAACGTAAGGAGAGCCATCTTCTTTAGTTTGCCCAGTCCTTCTTTTGAACTCCGTTATGCAGAATCCCGTATAAAAGTGAAGAGCTTTTACCTCTATACCCTGCTCTTGAACGAGTTTTATTGCGAGGGAGCTGTCAAGCCCCCCCGAGAGTAACGCAAGAGCCCTTCTCTTCTTTTCTCCCATCTTAGGTTCCGGAGAGGAATTCAAACTCTTGCTTTTCTTCTTGTTCTTCCTCTTCTTCGTAGCAGTCAGGAATCTTAGAAGCTTCTTCTACTCTTCCTTGCTTCATGAGGTAGTCCTTTATAGCAACGTGGAGGGTTTCCAGTCCAAGGTTGGTGCAGTGTATCTTTTGGGGAGGCAGTCCTCCGAGTTCGTCGAAGATATCCTTGTAGGTTAGGTTAAGGGCATACTGTATGGGCTTTCCTTTTACCATTTCGGTGAGCATAGAAGATACCGCTATTGCAGAACCGCAACCGAAGGTCTTGAATCTAACATCTTCTATAACATCATTCTCAGGATTTACTTTTATAGTAAAGAGCATTGCGTCTCCACAAGCTGGGTTACCACACTGTCCTACTCCGTTTGCGTCTTCAAGAACACCAACGTTCCTCGGGTTCAAGAAGTGGTCTAAAACTTTCTCATTGTATTCAAAGCTCATGGCTTCACCTCCTTCAATAGTCTTTCGTAATATAAATTCTATATTTTTAGGGGATTTGTTATGACTGACATCAAAGAGGGTTAAGTGAACCAGACTAAAGCTCTTCTTTTCAATAATATTTTATTTTAGGCAGTGCCCGTAGCTCAGGTGGATAGAGCACGGGGCTCCGGACCCCGGGGTCGCGGGTTCAAGTCCCGCCGGGCACACCATTCTTAAGGAAGAGCTATGGAGTTACTTAAAGAGATAGAGGAAAACCTCTTAAAGGAGCTAAACCCTAAGGTAAAGCTCGTCTTAGAGACGGGGAGGTATATAGTCGCGAGCGGAGGAAAGAGGTTAAGACCCCTTTTTACTGTTCTCACGTGTGGAATGTGCGGGGGAGATCCACAAGACGCTATGCCCTTAGGCGTCGGACTGGAATATATACACGTGGCTTCACTTCTTCACGATGACGTAGTAGACGGTGCGGAGACCAGAAGGGGAAAGAAATCTGCCAATCTCGTTTTTGGAAACGGCGTAGCGGTTCTTACGGGCGATTATATGTATGCAAAGTCTCTACACCTATTTTCTACCTACGGAAACATAGAGATGATACGCCTTGTCAGTCAAACCGTTATGGACATGGCGGAAGGACAAGTTCTGGAAATTTCAAAGGTGGGTGACATAATCTCTGAAGAGGAGTATTTCCAAATAATTGACGGAAAAACAGCGGTTCTTTTCGGAGCGTGTTTTGGCGTTGGAGGGATGAAGGGGGGCTGTCAGGATTGGAAAAAACTATACGAAGCCGGGCTCAGAATGGGGAGAGCTTTCCAGCTCATAGACGATGCCCTTGACTATGAAGGCGACCCCCGGAAACTTGGAAAGCCCGTAGGCAACGACCTGAGGGAAGGAAAGTGCACATATCCCCTCATCTCCGTTTTGGATAAACTGGACAGGGATAAGGTTAAAAAGGTTCTTCGTGGACTCAGTGAGAGTGAGCCTTTAAGGAAAAAGGTTGTAGAGCTTGGAGGAGTAGAAAAAACCAAGGAAAAGGCTAAGGAGGAAATAGAGAAAGCTAAAACCTTGTTGGGAGAGTTCCCGGATAACGACTATAAGCGAGAAATCCTGCGATTACTTGACTTTGTCGTTGAGAGAAATATTTAAGAAGAAGTTATGAAGTTATCCGATTTTGATTACGAGCTTCCCGAGGAGTTAATAGCTAAGTATCCTGTTGTTCCTCGCCACGCCGCGAGGCTAATGGTCTTGAATCGCAAGGACAAAAGCATAAAACACGACACCTTTATAAATCTCCCCAACTACCTTGAGGAGGGAGACCTGCTCGTTTTTAACAACACAAAGGTTCTTCCTGCCCGTTTATACGGTAAAAAACCTACCGGAGGTAAGGTGGAGATAGTTTTAACGGATTATATAAAGCCCGATGAGTGGAAGGCTCTCGTAGGAGGAAAAAAAATAAAGCCGGGCTTGATAGTAGAGATAGCTCCCGACTTTCACATAGAAATTCTGGAACACATAGAAGGAGGAACTTTTAGAGTTAAACTTCTCGGAGACGAACCTTTAAAGCTCCTTGATAAATACGGACATATTCCTATTCCTCCATACTTGAAAAGGGACGAAGAGCCTATAGATAGGGAGTATTATCAGACGATTTTTGCGAAAGAAAAGGGAGCGGTAGCTGCACCTACCGCTTCACTTCACTTTTCGGAAGAGCTTATGGAAAAGCTAAAAGAAAAGGGAATAAACTTTGCCTTTATTACGCTTCATGTCTCTTACGGAACCTTTAAACCGGTTAAATCAGAGAATATAGAAGAGCACCGCGTTGACCCCGAATACGTTAAGATTCCCAAGGAAACCGTTCAAAAGATAAAGGAAACAAAGGAGCGAGGAAAAAAAGTCGTAGCGGTAGGCACTACGGTAGTA
>WFPV01000169.1 GCA_015487405.1 Aquifex sp.
AGAGTCAATAGAAACGAAGCTTTGCATTCCAAGCTAAGGGACAAGTTAGCAGCATTTAAGCGAAGGACTAAAGCCTTCTTCCGGTCTTTTCGCTCTCTCCATTATGCTCTCGCTCTTTTTACCTACTATCATCTATTTGGGTAAGAACCTGAACAAGGTTTGACTTGACGGAAATTTTTAGATTTGTTATTATTTTTATCGCACACGTAGCTGGGGTTTACAATCCCTCTATGAGGGAATCACTACCTCTTTTTCACCTAACTTTTCCTTTCACAATTCCTCCCCGAGGCTTTTTTCTTTATGTCTTTGGAAATAAAATTCATTAATATGAATAAGAGTAAGGAAAAGGAAGTTCTTCACGTTGCTAACATGACCAACGGCCTTATCGTTTATCCTGATTATGACTATATTGTTTATTTTCCTTCTTCTTATACAGCTGCAGGAACACCCCTCTACTTTCCCGAGTTTGCGGTTCCTATAGACCTTATTAAGGCACTCCTTGAAGAGAAGAAAATCATTATGTATGATGCAACTGTTCATGAAAATAAAGAGTTAACGGACGCCTTCTTGAAAGGTGTACCAACCTTCCTTATGGCTCTGAATAGAGCCCTTCACGGAACAAAAGGATTATTTGAAAAACTAAACCAAGGCTATAAAGTCTGCGACTGGCAGACTCCCGACATAATTCAACACGCAGTTTACAGACTTCCAAAGCACTACTATAAGTTCCTTAAAAAATGTGTTAAGCTTTTTGCACCCGAGAAGGTCGGAAAACTCTGGATATCCATTCCTGAAAATGTTGAGCTTGTGGTTGAAAAGATAGACAGAAGATTAAACGATAACTACGAGGTTATAGCTCAGATGATTAAAAATAAACAATCAATCCATAGTTTTAGAATATAGCCTGTAAGAAAGCCAAAAACTTGAAAATTTGTTTCACTTACTTGTCCGTAAATACAAAGAGTTTCCCTCCTCTTTATTCATTAACATTCATTATTGAAATATTAGAAAATATTTAATATGTAATAATGTAGAGGTAGAGTATAATTATAGAAAGCTTACTTTTGAATCATTCTGGCAGGTCAGAAATGTCGTTGAAGATAATCGTTGGTGGACATTTTAACGCTGGCAAAACAACTTTTGTGAACACTGCTTCAGAGGTAGTTTCGCTCTCTACCGAGAAGAAAATAAGCAATCCTTTAGAAAAGAAATTTAAGGAGAAAACTACAACCGCAATGGATTTTGGGAAAACTTCAATTCAAGGCAAAGAAATAAACATTTTTGGAATCCCCGGACAAGAAAGGTTCTCCTTCATGTGGGAAATGCTCTCAAGGGGTGCGGGCGGTTTTATTTTCCTCGTTGATAGCACTACAGAAGAGCTTTGGGGAGATACCCTTAAACAGATAGAGATTATGATAAAGGACAAGAATATACCCTACATCGTTTGTGCGAACAAACAAGATTTACCGAATGCCCAACCTGTGAACTACGTGAGAGAAAAATTAGGACTTCCTCAAAATGTCCCTGTTCTCCCATGCGTTGCAAAGGATAGGGACACGGTTTATCAGATTCTCAGCATTCTTTGCTCTCTTATAGAAAAAAACTTTGGGGGAAGTTAGATGAATTTGCTTAAAAAGAAGGAAGAAGTAAGAAACTTCTTGAAGGAAATAGTAAAGGAGAACAAGCTTGACGGAGTCATAATCGCGGACATGGAAGGGCTTCCCGTAATATCCTACACTACAGAAGAGCTGGACGAGGATACGGTATCCGCCTCTTTGGCTGCAATCCTTTCGGCGGGCGAGATAAGTGCAAGTGATGCGGGAAAGAAAAACCTCAATCAGGTTATAGTAGACACCGAAGAGGGCTACATAGTCATTCTTCCCGTTGCAGGGGAATACGTTATAGGAATCATTACGGATAAAGATGCTAAGCTTGGTATAGTTAGACTTGTTGCTAAGGAGATTGAGAAGTATCTTGAAAGTTTAAGTTAAAGAGGGGTGAGAGAATGATGGCAAGCGAGCGACTTGAGAACGAGTTAAAAAATCTTGAGGAAAAACGAAAAAACAGAGAGATAAGTTCCGAAGAGTTTTACAAAGGTCTTATAGAACTACTCCCCGTGGTGAGGGAAGAGCTCCTGAAGGAGAACATAACCGAAGATTTTGCTAAGAGGAATACACCCTTTATTTTGACCTTTATAAAGTCTATGATTCGGGAGTTTAAGAAGAGGGGCAATTAGCTTATCAAAACGAGGAAGCTCTTTCCCTCGTAGCCCTCCGCTGGCATTCCTATATCGTAGTCTCCGAAAACGTAGTGGACGAATACGGGAAAGGGATAATTCTTTATCTTCACTATACCTTTTGCCCTTATCACCTCCTTCGGAAGGCTCTTCAGGTAATTGATGAGCTCCTCTTCCGTTAGCTCCTTATCAAAGTAAACTACCCTCTCCTTCCTGTGGCTGTGGTCGTGTTCGTGCTCGTGGTGTTCAAGCTTGAGGGCGAGCTCCACGGGATTTTCACTTCCCTTAAAGACCTCGGCGGGGACTTTTCCGTGAACGGCTTTATAAATCTTGTAAAAGCTTTCGGGCTGTTCGGGGGCAAACATATTCACAACTTTATACTTTTCCTTAATCTTCCTCACTTCCTCCTCAACTTGCTTCAGCTCTTCCTCATTCACGAGGTCTATCTTGTTTAAAACCACTATGTTTGCGGTGGCGAGCTGATACTTCGCCGTCTCGTCGTCCTTATACTTGGGAAAGTTCTTGCTGTCCACAACACATATAACCCCGTCCACGAAGAGACCCAAGGTTTTCAAGCTAAACACTATGGGGAAAGGCTCGGCAGTTCCCGAGGTCTCAACGATTAGAACCTCAGGTTTGTAGTCCGCTATCAGCTTTCTCACCGAGCTTTCAAACTCCGCACTCAGTTTACAGCAGATACATCCCTCCGAAAGCTCAAGAACCTCCGAGTAAACGTTTGAGAGAATCTTTCCGTCAACTCCCAACTCTCCGAACTCGTTAACTACTATCGCCACCTTCTTATCCTTCAAGTGCTCCTTAACGGAGTTTATTATGAGGCTCGTCTTTCCGCTTCCTAAGAATCCCGTAATCACGAATGATGAAATCATAAGTTTTTAATTTTAAAGACGCTTCGCGTATTTAAGTATAGTCTTATTCATCCACTTAAATTTTATAAAAGTTTATAAATACTTTATGCTCTGCACTGATTTTAACTACAAAAAACTCTCCCTACCCAAGGTAAAATTCTTTAAGCCATGACTATGTTCGTCGTCAAAAGAAGCGGGAGAAGGGAGAGGCTGGACATAAACAAAATAAGGATTGCGATTAACTTCGCCTGCCAAGGATTGAACGTTGACCCCTTAGAGCTTGAGGCGGACGCCCAGATTCAGTTCAGGGACGGAATAACCACTAAGGAGATACAGCAACTCCTCATAAAGACCGCCGCGGAAAAAGTCTCGGCTGAAAAACCCGACTGGACCTACGTAGCCGCAAGACTGCTTCTTTACGACCTCTACAAGGATGTTGCTCACCTAAGGGGATACCCCTTAAGGGACGACCTTGGAAAGTATAGACCCTACAACAGAAAAAACTTTTACCCCTTTGTGAAGGAATACGTTGAAAAAGGTATATACGGCTCTTACCTCCTTGAGAAGTATTCAGAAAAAGACTTTCAGGAGCTTGCGAGATACATAAAGCCCGAGAGGGACCTCTACTTTACCTACACGGGAATAAAGATTCTCTACGATAGGTATCTCGTCAGGGATGAAGAGGGAAGAGTTATAGAGCTTCCCCAAGAGATGTATATGCTCATCGCGATGACCCTCGCCGTTCCCGAAAAGGATGGAGAGAGAGTAAAGTGGGCTAAGAAGTTCTACGACCTTTTCTCTGAGCACAAAGTCACGGTGGCAACACCCTCCCTTATGAACGCAAGGAGACCCTTCACTCAGCTCTCTTCTTGCTTCGTTCTTACCGTTGACGACGACCTATACGACATCTTTGATAACATCAAGAAGGCGGGAATGATTTCCAAGTTTGCGGGAGGACTGGGAGTTTACGTAGGAAAGATAAGGGCTACGGGAGCACCCATCAGGAAGTTCAAGGGAGCCTCCAGCGGAGTAATCCCGGTCATCAAGCTTATAAACGACACCATGACTTACGTTGACCAGCTCGGAATGAGAAAGGGAAGTGCCTCCATCACCTTAGACATCTGGCACAAGGACATACTGGACTTCTTAGAGGTAAAGACCAATGTAGGTGATGAGAGGAAAAAAGCTCATGACATACACCCCGCTGTCTCTATTCCCGACCTATTTATGAAGAGGCTCAAAAACAGGGAAGACTGGACACTCATAGACCCTTACTACGCGAGAAACTACATAACCAAGAAGATTTACGACCACAAGTATAAGGAAGTGAAGCCCCTTCCCGGCTCCCATTACTTCGTGGGAATTAAAGAAGACGGAACTCAGGAAGTCTTAGAACCGAAAGGTCTTGAGGACTTCTACGGCGAGGAATTTGAAAAGTGGTATTTAGAGCTGGAACAAAACCTCCCGGATTACGCAAAAAAGAAGGTAAACTCCTTTGAGCTCTGGAAGAGACTCCTAACGGTAGCCTTTGAAACGGGAGAGCCTTACATCTTCTTCAGGGACGAGGCTAACAGGAAGAATCCCAACAAACATACGGGAATGGTTTACAGCTCTAACCTTTGTGTAACAGGAGATACCCGACTGGCAACACAGTTTGGATTGGTAAAAGCTGAAGACCTCTATAAGATGGGAGAACCAATAATAGCAACCTACGATAGAAGAACAGATGGCAATCCAGAAGAATACGGAGTGGACACCGCTCCCTGCATCAAGATGCATAAAACTGCGAAGAATGCAGATGTATGGGAAATTATTACTAAGGACGGATACAGAATAAGAGCTACAGACTGGCATGAATTTTACGTATTAGAGAACAAAAAGGTTGTAAAGAAGAAACTTAAAGAATTAAAGATAGGTGATAAGCTCCTCATACAATCTGGGAAGGGACAGTTTGGTTCAGAAGGAAGCTATGAACTTGGATTCCTCATAGGATGGATAACAGGAGACGGAACGCTTTCACGAGATAAGAGAACAGGATACCAGATAGCTATTATAGATTTATATAACGACGATATAGCTCTAAGAGACTTTATTTACGAGGCTAAAGAAAAAGTAATAGAAGATTATTACTATTCACTAACAGGAAGAAAGATTGTTAACGACTACGACAGGAAACAAGCTACAAAGGTTATCAGCCACACTGCAAACAGTAAGAAGTTCAGGATTTGTTCCTCAAAACTTGGTAGAATTCTTGAAGAGAAGTTTGGATTTACATCGCAAACAAAGCACCGCGTTCCTGAAATTATATTTAGAGGTTCCGAAGAGACGGTAAAAGGATACTTACAAGCTCTTTTCACTGCCGATGCAACCGTAGAAGTTTTAAAAAATGAAGGCATTCCTACATTTAGCATTCAACTCACAAATAAGAGTAAAGAACTATTGGAAGACGTTCAGATTCTCCTCGCAAACTTTGGTATAAAGTCATCAATTTATAAACGCTCTGGAGGAGTGTTTAAATACATAACAAAAGATGGAAAAGAAAAACAATACGAAAGTTCAGAGGCTTACAGACTTGATATTAAAGGCAGAAATGCAGTTACCTTTATCCGGGAGATAGGATTTGTAGGTAAAAAACAGGAAAAAGCTTTACAAGTTATTGATAAAAGGCTGGCAGTAGGCATATCTCCTTATAGCCGGAAGGAGGAGAAGTTCGTCAGCCAAATAACAGAAATTAGGTATGCAGGAAAAGAAGAGGTTTACGATACTACGCAACTTTACAACCACTCACTTATTTTCAATGGGATAGTTACAGGAAATTGTCATGAAATAATCCAAACTATGTCCCCCTCCGTTCACCAAAAACCCAAGCTTGACCCCGAAACCGGAAAGATAATCTACGAAAAGCAAGCCGGAGACCTGCCGGTATGCAACCTCGGTTCGGTAAACCTTGGAAAGGTCTATACGGCAGAGGAAATCAAGGAAGTTCTCCCTATACTTGTGAGAATGCTTGATAACGTCATAGAGATGAACTATTACGCCATACCCGAGGCTGAATACACCAACAAGAGGTATAGGGCGATAGGAATAGGAGTTTCTAACTACCACTACTGCCTCGTAAAGAATGGGATAAGGTGGGAGAGCGAGGAACACCTCAAGTTTGCCGACAAGCTCTTTGAACTCATAGCCTTCTACGCGCTTAAAGGCTCCTTAGAACTTGCAAAGGAAAGAGGAAGATACCCCCTCTTTGAAGGCTCTGACTGGAGCAAGGGAATCCTCTTCGGAAGGAGTATTGAAGAGATAGAACAAAACTCTAAGGAAAACGGAAATAACCTCCCCTGGAGGGAGCTCGCTGAGGAGATAAAGAAACACGGACTCAGAAACGCTTACCTCTTAGCGCTTATGCCCACAGGTTCAACCTCCCTAATTTTAGGGGCTACACCCTCCATAGACCCTATATTTGCCCGTTTCTATAAGGAAGAAAACATGAGCGGAATCCTTCCCCAGGTTCCGCCGGAGGTTGATAAGTTCTTCTGGCACTACAAGAGTGCCTATACGATAGACCAGGAGTGGAGCATAAGGGCAGCGGCGGTTCGCCAGAAGTGGATAGACCAGGCTCAAAGTCTCAATCTCTTTATTGACCCACAAAACATAGATGGTCCTAAACTCTCAAGACTTTACGAACTTGCCTGGGAAATGGGACTTAAGACCATCTACTACCTAAGAAGCAAATCAATAATAGATATAGAGGAGTGTGAAGCCTGTAGCGTTTAATCCCCCCTCTTTCCCTTTTAAAAATTTTTAACAAAATTTAACGTAATCTTAACGTAAATAAAACCGTTGAATTAACACTGAAATCCCCATAATATCAAAATCGGAAATGAAATTACTTGTTTTATTCCTTATTTTTGCGGGATTTCTTCACGCATCGCAGCTTGAAGAGTTGATAAAAATCACAAAGGAAAACAATATTTTTCTAAAAAGTTTTGAAAATAGAGTGAAATCAAAACTCTACAAAAGTGAGTTTTTTCTATCTCTTCCCAATCCAGAGATCAAGTTCATCTTGAGAAATTTTGATACGGATGAATTCTTTCCGAGAAAAGAGAATCCTATGGGAAGCTACACCGTAGGTATTGCTCAGAAATATCCTCTTTTTAAGAAAAGAATTCTTTCTTCTGAGATTCTAAAAGCGGAAGCTGAGAGAGAAAGGGCTTTAAAAAATCTCTACGCGGAGCGCATCATACTTCAATTAAAAGAAAAGTATTACGAACTCCTCTTTGAGTGGGAAAGGGAGAAATACCTCAGGAAGGTTCTCGGAGAGATAAAGAAGCTCAAAGAGATAACGGAGGAGAAGTATTCTTACGGCAAGGCTCTTCTTTCGGACATCCTCCTCCTAAAAGCGGAAAGCCTAAAGATAGAAACCCGTATAAAAAGAGCCGTTGCTAAGAGAAAGCGTTTAGAGAAGGATATTCACTACCTCCTCGGTAAGGAGGTAAAGCTCAACTACGAGCCGTTAAATCTTAAAAGATTTCCCTCTGTAGGGAACATTGAAGAAAGTCCTTACGTGGCTTTGAAAGTTGCGGAGGCGGAGGTTCTAAAGAAGAAACTAAAAAGAGCTAAGGTAGAGCACCTGCCCGACTTTAAGTTCTTTGCGGAGTATTCCACCAGACCCCAGCTTCCCGACCTATTCTCCGTAGGCTTGGCTCTATCTATTCCCCTCTACTACAAAAAGAGGGAGAGGTTTCTCGTATTAGAAGCCTCGGAGATGTTGAGAGCTAAGCTCACGGAGTTGAGAGACACAAAACTAAGAGTAAGAGAAAGCGTAGAAGGTCTAAGGGAGGAGTATGAGCTCCTTGAAAAAGCTCTTCACAAAGTGGAAGAAGAGATAGAGGTAAAGAAGAAAGAGATAGAGGCTCTGCTACTTGCTTACCAATACGACAGGACTGACATAAGGGAGGTCCTGAGAGCTTACCGAATTCTTTGGAGCTTGGAGATAGAGCGCTACTCCCTCATAGCTCAGCTCAACAAAATCGTCGCGAAGGCGGAGGAACTCCTATGAAGAAAGGATTACTAATAATATTTCTTTTATTAATATTAGTTACCGCTGGCGCGGTTCTTTATTTCTTTCAACAAAAAGGAGATAATTACGAGCTCGTCTTTAGTTTCTCCCAGAAAGGTAAAGAGGTAAAGGTCTATTCCTCCGACGGGAAGATAAAGACGGGGCTGAACCGTATCAAGCTTGAGATTAATCCTCCCGAAGAGGTAACAAGTTTTTACTTCTACATGCCCCCCATGCCCGGTATGAACGAGATGAGAGATGTGGCAAAACTGAAGAAAGTATCGGAGGGAGTTTACGAAGGTGAGCTCCAGGTCAGTATGGATGGACCCTGGCAGGTCAGAGTAGTTCTCGCAAGCGGAGACATGCTCACCCACGATGTTTTCGTTCCTATAGTTAAAGGCAAATCACAAGTTCCCACTTCCACCGCCCACGGCGGTCACTTAATGATAAATCCTGAAAAGCTTCAGCTCGTTGGAGTGGTTACGGAGCCCGTTCGTAAACGTTTTCTCGTTAGCACCTTCTCTACAGTCGGATACGTAGACTACGACCGCTCGAAGATTTACGACATAACCCTGCGTTCGGACGCCTGGATAGAGGATACCTACGGCAGGTTTGAAGGGGAGTATGTGAATAAGGGAACTCCCTTAATGAAAGTTCTGAATCCCGAGGTGGAAATAGCTAAAAAGGAGCTGGAGCTTGCGAAGAAAACGGGGGATAAAGAGCTGATAAGAAAAGCTCAAGAAAAGCTGAGATACTTGAAAACCGGGAAGGTGATTCGCTCTCCCGTCAGCGGAGTAATCTTAGAGAAGAAGGTCTATGAAGGGGGATACGTAAGGGAAGGTCAAACAGCTTATAGGATTGCGGAGCTTTCCGAGGTTTGGATTATCGCGGAAGTTCCCTTAAGGCAAGCACCTTACGTTAAGAAAGGTCAAACCGTTCTCGTGATTCCCGAAGACAATCCGGACCACCTCATTGAGGGAGAAATTGATTACATATTCCCCGAAGTTAATAGAGGTTCTAAGACGCTTCGCGTAAGGATTTCTGCGAAGAACGAAAATTTAGTCCTTAAACCCAACTCCCTCGTTGAGGTTCTTTTTGAAGTTCCTATAGGAGAAGTTCTCGCCGTTCCCGAGAGTGCGGTCGTGGATACAGGAAGAAGAACGGTCGTTTTTGTAGAGATGGATAAGGGCATGTTCATGCCAGTAAAAGTGAAGCTCGGAAGGAAGGGGGAAGGCTACTACGAGGTCAGACACGGACTAAAAGAAGGTCAGAAGGTTGTAGTTAAAGGAACCTTCTTACTTGATGCGGAAGCTCAGCTGAAAGGACTCTACGGAGGAGGTGCCGGCGGTGGTCATCATCACCATTAGGAGGAATTTTTGGGAATTAACTAACGAAAAACTAACGTTTAAGAATAAAAATTCTTATTTAAGAAAAATTAATGGAGGTTTTTGAAATGAAAAGGAGGGATTTTCTTAAATATTCTCTGTTGGCTCCTTTTGCCTTTAGTGCTGTGGGAAGCTTACTTTCTTGCGGAGGAGGTGGTGGAGGCTCACAACTGTC
>WFPV01000170.1 GCA_015487405.1 Aquifex sp.
ATTCATTGGCTAAATTCCTAGGAAGTATCAGTAGAAATGAGGTTTTTTAGACACATAAAGCATAGAATGAAAGTTTTTTACAAGCGTTTTCCTCACAATGCTAAATATGAAACTGTCTGGTCTTGGCTCGCTTCCTTCATTTTCATTAAATGCCTTTCCTCCAATGTCTAAACTTGGCGTTCTCCCATTGTCAATGTTAGTTGGTGTTTGATAACCAAATTTATTTCCACAGAAATTGAAAGTTGTTGTTCTTTGATTTCCTTTAAAGCTTCTTCCTCGATATAGCAAACTACATACAGATAATATCCCGAAGACTTCTTAATAAGATATGCGTTAGCTATCTCCAGATTTTCAGGTATTTGATGGAGACCTAAAACTCCAATATTTCTTTTTAATGCCTTGGATTTTTACTTTGTTTTGCTCTACGCCTATTTCACAGTTTATGTCGTATTGTTTTAGAGGTAATATTGAGAAGTATGATTTGAATTTTAGCTCATCCCCATGTCACAAATATGGAGCTTTCTAACAATGTTTCCTGTAAACTCTAACTATGTTGTAGAAGGTGTCCCTCTCTGCTGGAATTTTTCCAGCTTTCTTTATAAGTTTCACGAGCATATCTACGGAGTGTCCGTAGGCAGATTTAGTTCCCGCCGAGTGGACTATCTTCTCCTCTTGAATCGTTCCGTCAAGGTCGTCCGCTCCAAAGTTTAAGGCAACCTGCGCCACCTTTTCACCGAGAGTCACCCAGTAAGCCTTTATGTGGTCAAAGTTATCGAGGAATATTCTGGATATTGCTGTGGTTTTGAGGTCGTCTATTGATGAGGTTCTCGTTCCTCCCAGTCTCGTTCCCTCGGGCCAGTAGGCAAGAGGGATAAACACCTGAAAGCCACCCGTTTCGTCCTGAAGTTCCCTAAGTTTTTCCATGTGTTCTATCCTTTCCTCCAAGGTCTCAACGTGTCCGTAGAGCATCGTGGCGTTGGTGGGAATGCCGAGCTTGTGGGCGGTTCTGTGCACTTCTAAATACTGCTCCGCGTTAGCTTTGTATGGGGCTATTATCTGTCTTACTCTTTCTGAAAATATTTCTGCTCCTCCTCCCGGAAGGGCATCCAGTCCTGCATCTTTGAGCTCCTTCAGAACCTCCTCGTAGCTCTTTCCCGATATCTTTGCCATGTGGTGAATCTCCACCGCAGTCCAGGCTTTGATAATTATCTCAGGGAAGCGCTTTCTTATCTCACTGACTATTTCTACATACTTCTCGTATCCCCAGTGTGCCGGAATTCCTCCTACTATGTGAACCTCCCTTCCTCCCATTCTATAGGTTTCCTCAACCTTCCTCAGAATTTCTTCCAAGCTCATCTCGTAGGCCTTGGGGTTGGACTTCTTCACCCCGAATGCACAAAAATCACACTGGTATATGCATATATTGGTGGGATTAATCTGCCTGTTCACTATGAAGTAGGCATACATTCCGTTTTTCTGCCTGTTTAGGTGCTCCGCGAGGAGTCCGAGTGCTGTGAGTTCGTTGGATTTATACAAATAAAGGGCTTCCTCCGGAGACATCCTCCTTCCCTCAAGGACTTTTTCAGCTATCTTTAAAAACTCTTTATCTTGGACTGTTTGGAATATTGTATCAATCGTAAGTTCCATAATGGGGCTTTTATATAACGAAAAGAAAAATTTTTCAATGATTTCAAAAGGAGTATGCCTTCTACATGTACACATACAGCACGAGAATGCCAAGGGTGAGGAAGAATAGAGATACGGACTAATTGAGAATAGATGTAGGTCCATAGGCTATTCGTCTCTGGTGGCATTCATTAGCTAAGTTTCTAAGAAGTGTCGGTAGAAATGTTGTAGATAGGTTTTAAGGCATATAAAACATAGGATGAAGAACTTTTACAGGCGTTTTTCTCACAATGCCTAAATATGAAACTGTCCGGTTTTGGCTCGCTTCCTTCATTTTCATTAAATCCCTCTCCTCTAATGTCTAAACTTGGCGTTCTCGCATAATAATGAAAGAATACGAGAAATTGCTCATAAATTACAAGACACGCTTAGGTATTTCGAAAGATTATATTGAGGAATATATAAAAACCTGTCAACGGAAACCCTTTATTAAATTCGGAGGTGGCTGTCATGGTGGAAAGCGACAGACTTACCGAAAGGCTCAAAGCCGTTGAAGAAAAGAAAAAGTAAGGGAGGAATCTCCGTAAAGGAGTTCTACGCGGAACTCCTTAACATCCTAGCAGACCTAAAAGATATCTTTAACCACTAAGAAATTTCAGAAAATGACACCAAAAGTAAATTTCTAAGCTTGCCGAGATAGGACATTAATTCTTAAAAATTCTTTAGATACCTGCGGTAGCTTTCAAACCTTTCCTTTATCTCCTCTAAGAAGTCTCCTCCGAACTTCTCTAAAAAGGCATCTGCAAGAACTATAGCGAGCATAGCTTCTCCAACCACGGAAGCCGCGGGAACCGCAACTACGTCCGTCCTCTCCTTGCCCGCCTTTAGCTCCTCTTTTGTGTTTATATCAACGCTCCTTAAGGGATTCTTTAAAGTTGGAATAGGTTTCATAGCCACGCGAACCACCACAGGCATACCCGAGGTCATCCCACCTTCCGTCCCGCCGAGGTTATTGGAGTATCTGAAAAATCCTCTATCTTCGCTCCAACCTATCTCGTCGTGAACCTGCGAGCCAAAACGCTTAGATGCCTCAAATCCAAGCCCTATCTCCACACCCTTAATAGCCTGAATGCTCATCATAGCCTGGGCTACTCTTCCGTCTATCCGCCTATCCCACTGGATGTGGGAGCCCAATCCTGGGGGAACACCTACCGCAAATACTTCAAAAACTCCCCCGAGACTCTCTCCTCTTTCTTTAGCTTCATCTATGAGTTTTTTAAACTCTTCATCTTTTTCGGGAAAGGGAATTCTGAGCTCGGAATTCTCAGCTCTCTCGTAAAACTCAAGAAGTTTATTCTCGTCTGCGAAATAGCTCTTGTCTTTTAATTCTCTCAACTCCTTGTTTCCGATACTTACGACGAAACTCCCTATTTTTATTCCGAACTCCAATAGGAATTTTTTACAGACAGCTCCAACCGCCACCCGTGCTGCTGTTTCCCTCGCAGAAGAACGTTCAAGGATGCTTCTCAAATCCCTCTGGTTGTATTTCAGACCACCTGCAAGGTCCGCATGTCCGGGACGGGGACGTGTGAAGGGAACCACCGATTCAGGTGACTCTCCTTCAATAGCCATCTTCTCCTTCCAGTTCTCCCAGTCCCTATTTCTTATAAAGAGGGCTATAGGAGAGCCTAATGTTTTGCCAAAACGAACTCCCGAGAGAATCTCAACACTGTCCTTTTCTATCTTCATCCTCCCGCCGCGTCCGTAGCCTCCCTGTCTTCTTCTGAGTTCTTTGTTTATATCCTCTTCCGCGAGCGGAAGGTTAGCTGGAATGCCTTCTAAGATTGCGGTCAGACCCTTCCCGTGACTTTCCCCTGCGGTTAAAAATCTAATTACGCGAAGCGTCATTAAGCTTCTTCTTTCTTAATTCTGGGAGCCTTCACTACCTTACCCGCCTTGAGGCACTTTGTGCATACATATATACGCTTCACCGTTCCGTCGGGGAGTCTAACCCTCATCTTGTGAACGTTAACCTTGAAAATTCTTCTATTCCTTTCACCTGAGAAGGTCACCCTTCTTCCTACTACCGCTCTCTTTCCGCAAATCTCACAAGCCGCCATCCTTTTACCTCCTTACACCGTAAGGAGAGTATTATACCAAGTATGCAAAGACTTAAGTAGTATTTACTTGGCAGGTTTTACGCTATTTGATTTCGGTGTCCTTAATTAGTGTAAAACTTCCAAACTAAATTATTAGGCAATGGCTGAAATGAAAAAAGAAAAGGAACTGTGACAGGAGATAAGATGCTTAGTAGATAAAATAGAGAATAAAGTCTTGCGTGAAGAGATATATAAGCTGGATAAAAAGTTTACTATTTTGCTCCTCATTATCTTTCTAAATCAGAGAACAGTAGGACTGTTGTTTAAAGTTTTAGGTATTTTGAAGCAAGCGAAAACCCTTATAAAGATAATGAACAAAGGAAATCCATATAAAAGTTAAAGTTATAGGAAAAAGGAAATCCAGCAGGATTTTCATTGATTGCAGGTAATAGACATTTAAAAAAGCCACTAAGATGAGCTCCACCGAAACCAAGAAGGTCGTTATTTTTCCAAAAACCGAAGGCTCTGGAACAAAGTTGCGTTTTTTTAAATAAATACCTCCGAATATAAGCGTTATATCCCTCAAAAACAGTGAGAGAAATATAGCCATTGGAAGCCTATAATCCGAAAGAAACGTGTAAGAAATCAAAGCAAAAAAGGTAAATACCTTATCCCCTACGGGATCCAAAAACTTTCCCAAAGTTGTTTGAGCTTTCAGCTTTCTTGCGAGATATCCGTCCAAAAAATCGGTTATAGCTAAGAGAATTGTAAGTAAAAGGGAAAAGCCGTAGGCTTTCTTAATTATTAGGATAGGAATAAGTGGAGAAAGGAAAATCCTAAGGGCGCTGAGAAAATTCGGGAAATCTCTTAACCACATCAAGTATATATTCCAGAACTTCTTCTGGAGTTTTTCCCGTCGTGTCAATTATCATGGCGTCTTCCGCGGGTCTGAAGGGGTATTGGGGTCTCTCCCTATCCCTCTTGTCCCTCTCCTGTATCTGCTTCAGGATTTCCTCGTAGCTCACATCTTTCCCGAGAGCTTTGAGCTGTTCGTATCTCCTCTTTGCTCTCTCCTCGGGGGAAGCGGTTATGAAAAACTTAAGGGGAGCTTCTGGAATTATGTGAGTTCCAGCATCCCTGCCCTCTACGATAATCTGCTTCTCGTTAATTATGCTCCTGAAGAAAGCGTTTATTCTCTCCCTAAACTCGGGAACCGCCCCGAGCTGGGAGGCGTATTTCCCGACTTCTTCTGTTTTTAGTTCTTCTTCGTTTATGGTTTTATTCTCAACAATTACAATAGTTCTACCTATTTCCGGAACTACCTGAATGGGCTCTTCAAACACGAGCTCCCAGTTTTCTAAAGGGATATTCCGAATTTTTAAAATGTAACCGAAGATTCTGTAAACTAATCCCGTTTCTAAATAAGGAATTTTAAGTGCCAAGGATAGCTTCTTAGCTATGGTGCTCTTTCCGCTGGCTGAAGGACCGTCTATAGCTATCTTCATACTTCAGGATATTATAATTTCCTCACCTCCTTGCGGAGGCTTGCTGCTTATACCCCTTAGTTTGAGTTCAAGGTCCGCAGGTCTTCTTGCGTAGAGGAGAGCAGTTTCAAAGTCAATCAAACCTTTTTGGTAAAGCTCCTCTAAGTGCTGGTCAAAGGTTTGTGAACTGTAGACAGATTTCCCTTTTTCTATAAGGTCTGGAATCTCGTGGAGTCTGTTTTCTAGTATAGCTTCTCTTATAGTACTGGTCATAATCATTACTTCCACTACAGGTATCTTTCCGCTTCCATCTTTTCTGCGAACAAGCCTTTGTGAGTATACAGCAAGTAAAGTAGATGCAAGCATTTGCCTTATCTGCTCTCTGAACTCTGCGGGAAACATTCCGACAAATCTATTGATGGTTTCTACAGCGTCTATAGTGTGAAGTGTTGAAAAAACTAGGTGTCCAGTTTCTGCAGCATGTAATGCGGTTCTTGCAGTTTCCGGGTCTCTTATTTCTCCAACGAATATAATGTCCGGGTCCTCACGGAGTGCTGCCCGTAGTCCATCTAGGAAGGAGGTTGTATCCCAACCTACTTCTCTTTGTGAAATAAAACAGAGTATGTCCTTAAAAAGATACTCAATAGGGTCTTCTATAGTAATAATTACCTTCCTAAAGCGCTTATTTATCTCATTAATGATGGATGCAAGGGTTGTGGATTTTCCTGAACCAGTTGGACCCGTTACGAGAATTAGCCCAGCTGAATGCTTTAAAGCCGTCTGCAACATTACGGGAGGAAGGTTAAGCTCTTTAAAAAGGGGAATATCGAAGGGAATAACCCTTAAAGCCATCGCGTAAGTACCGCGTTGTTTGTAAACATTTACACGGAAACGGGAAACGTGGGGAAGGGAGTAAGATAAATCCGCTTGCCCTTTTTCTTCGAACTCTTTTCTCTTTTTGGGTTGACCTCGGAAAACACTTTCTATAAATATGTTAAAAAGATTCTCATCTATTACAGGAAATTCTTCCAACCTCTCAAGCCCCTTTTCTCCTCTTATTACAGGCTTCGTTCCTACCTTTAGGTGAATATCACTTGCTTTCAGTTGCAGTGCTTTCTTCAGTATCTGCTCTAACAAGTCCCACCACCTCTCTTACCTTTTGTTCGAGCTCTTCAACAAGTTCGGGATGCTCTTGTAGGTATCTCTTTACCTGCTCTTTTCCCTGCCCCAGTCTCTTATCGCCGTAGCTATACCAAGAACCACTCTTGGTTAAGATTCCGAGGTTGGTAGCTACATCTATAAGATCACAGAGTTTACATATTCCTTCTCCGTAAATAATGTCAAACTCAGCCTCCTGGAAGGGGGGGGCGAGTTTGTTTTTAACCACCCTTACACGAACTCTGTAACCTTTCTTTTCATTCCCTTCCTTTACATCTCCTATTCTCCTGACTTCTAACCTCATATCGGAGAAGAACTTTAGTGCCCTTCCACCGGGGGTGGTTTCGGGATTTCCGAACATCACACCTATCTTTTCTCTAATCTGGTTTATAAAGATGAGAGCCGTATTACTTTTGTGAACCGCTCCTTTCAGTTTTCTAAGTGCCTGGGACATCAACCGTGCCTGCTTTCCTACCTGTGCTTCTCCCATCTCACCTTCAAGCTCGTCCTTAGGAACGAGAGCAGCGACAGAGTCTACAACTATTACATCAACAGCTCCGCTGTTAATGAGACTTTCTGCAATTTCTAAAGCCTGCTCTCCGTAGTCGGGTTGAGATATGTAAAGATTATCAACGTCTACACCGAGCTTTTTCGCATACTTGGGGTCAAGAGCGTGTTCCGCATCTATGAATACCGCAACTCCCCCTCTCTTTTGAGCTTCGGCTATAACGTGAAGCGTGAGCGTAGTTTTCCCTGAGCTTTCCACACCGAAGATTTCCGTAATCCTTCCCTTTGGAATTCCCCCTATGCCGGTAGCTATATCCAGCGCTAAGGAACCGGTAGGTATCACTTCTACTTCTATCTTTTCCGCAGCTCTTAGGGGCATAATAGCCCCTTTTCCGAAACGCTTTTCAATGTTAGAAACTGCAACCTCTAAAGCCTTCATCTTCTCAGATAAGTTGTTTCCGGCTTTTGCCATAGATTAAACCTCCACTACTTTTGGAACTATAAAGCATCCATCCTCCTGCTCGGGAGCATTCATTAAAGCCTTCTCCCGAGGGAGGGAAGGTTTAGGAGCATCCTCACGCATAGGTGTTTCTGCAAACTCCTGAATATAGGGCTCTGCCCCCTCCGTGTCAAGTTCCTCAAGCTGGCTTACAAAGTTAAGTATATCTGCCATCTGCTTTTGAAAGAGTTCTATCTCCTCTTCTTTTAACTCAAGCTTTGCAAGGTTTGCAATTCTTATTACCCAATCCCTATCAACCTGCATGGTTATTTAAATTAATATAATTTTCCTTCAAAAGGAAGTCTGAGTGCATATCACTAAAGTTTTATGATAATAGTATTGTAAAATAACAAAAAAGACCTAAATTAATCTATTATGAGAACCGAAGCAAAGTGGTGGAGAAAATTAGAGGATAATAAGGTTGAGTGTTATCTGTGTCCCGTAGGCTGTAAGCTCAAGGAGGGAAGTGTAGGCTCCTGCGGAGTGAGGGCTAATATCGGAGGAAAGCTTTACACATTTACTTACGGCTCTTTGGTTTCCGCAGCTATAGACCCCGTTGAGAAGAAACCACTCTTCCACTTCCTGCCGGGACATAAGACTTTAACAATAGCAACTCCGGGATGTAACCTCCACTGTAAGGGATGCCAAAACTGGGAAATTTCTCAGGTTCCGAAGGGAGAAGTATTCAGAAACAGATTCTACGACGAAACCTTCGTTCCTCCGGAGCTAATAGTTGAGAAAGCTTTAGAACACGGATGTGAAAGTATATCATACTCCTACTCAGACCCCACGATATTTGCGGAATACATGCTGGACGTAGCTAAAAAGGCTAAAGAAGCCGGACTGAAAAACATAATGGTCACAGCCGGATACATCAATCCGGAACCCATTGAAGAGATCGATAAATATATGGATGCTTACAGCATAGACTTAAAGTTCTTTGACGATAAAGCTTATAGGGAGTATTCAAAGGGAAGGTTAGAACCAGTCCTTGAAACTATCAAGTATGTCTTTAATAAAGGAAAGTGGGTAGAACTAACAACTCTCCTTGTTCCCAAATACTTAACTGAAGAACAACTCAAGAACATAGCTGAATGGATAGGGAACGAGCTCGCACCGTGGGTTCCCTGGCACTTATCAAGGTTCTTTCCCCACTACAAGGCAACGGATCTACCTCCCACACCAATAGAAGATTTGGTAAAGGCTTACCGCATAGGAAGGAATGTAGGACTGGAATATGTCTTTATTGGAAATGTCTTCGGAAACGATTATGAGAGTTCCTACTGTCCAAAGTGCAGAAATGTAGTAATCGGAAGAAAGGGATACTTCATAACTGAAATGAACCTAAAGGATGGTAAATGTGCTAACTGCGGATACAAGATTAGAGGTGTTTGGAATTCTCACCGAATTTAAAAACCCTGCCCAAGAGGGCAGGGAAGCAATTTAACTTAAAAGTTATAGTAGATGGAAAGATTTGCATCGGTCCATGAACCTTTAGACCCTTCTACTATTTGAGCGTCGCTATCAGGATCTACAACATCAATAGCAAAAGATATTCTGGTGTAAGGTCCCTTAATGAAGTAGTTAACACCTATACCCCATGTGGTGAGAGAAGGATCTCCAGGTGTTCCAAATGCGTTTTTATCAAAATCACTTCTTACATACTTAAATACCACCGCGGGTTTTCCTATCCAGATTCTCTGATCATACAGAAGCTGTCCTTGAACAAGCCATCCACTTCTATCATCTACCTTAACTCCACCCCAGTTTTCATGGCTTACATAGCCTATTTGAAGATTGGGAACAAGGGATCCGAATTTTTGTTCCCACATTACATCAACACCCCAGGAAGATTGGTCATCGTTTAAAATTCCTTTATTCCTGTAGGGTTGTGCAACGTAAGAAAGTCCTATTGTAAGAACATCTTTCTTTCCTACGAAAACGTTCTTAAGAACGTATCCTTTTTCTCCCTTATACCCGAGCATAGTAGGAGTAAACTGAACTCTCACAGCAAAGGCAGTTTTAGGTTGTAGTCCTCCAGTTACAGTTTCATCAGTTAAATCAAATACACCTATATAATACTTAAACATTCCATCCGCTATATTACCCCACAGAGTTAAACCAGGACTTCTTGAACTGCTTCTGGGCATTCTATCAGCAACAGGATTCGTAAACACATGCCTTATAATATTAGTTCTGCTATATACAGGACCTGTCGGAAAGAGATATGTCCACTGACTTTGAAGTCCACTATGTCTCTGGAAAGGAACCTTGAAAGATCCTGCAATTATTTGGAATTCTGGAACAAAGGATATATTAATGTAAGAATCTATTACCTCAGGTCCAGTAATTCCCCACAAAGATGCTTGAAATCCTGCGCTTAAAAACTTGTTAAATCTATACTTTGCATAAACTCTCGCATCTCTATGGATAAATCTTAAATCGCTGGTGTCATTGGTATTTTGCTTTCCTAACCAACTGGCATCAATTATTCCCCTTGCACCGAAGACTATTTTCTGTTCCTCATCAATCCTTAAGGTTACCGCATTTGCAGTATCAGCTAAAATTGCTGCACCGAATATCGCCCCTGCTAAGAGGAGTCCTTTTCTCATTGCTTACACCTCCCTTAAAATTTCTTCAAAAACTATATTATATTTTAGATAATACAAGAATGCCATGTCAAGTATTTTATTTTTTTACCTTGTATGCTCCAGTTTTGCTTTAATGCAAATCCAGATTATATACTTTAATTAATCACTAATTTCTTGAGCATTTTATGACTACACAGATATGCAAAAACGCAAAAACGAAAATATACCAGAATAATGCTAAAATTTTATTGCAACATGAGAAATTTATGGAAAGGTATTTATGGGATTTTATACGACTTACTCGAAAATGATAGGACGCTCGCATTTATAATTTACAATTCATTTTCATTCGGAATCGTTTTTATTTCTGTTATCCTTGGAGTTTACGATATATTTCACGATTACCACACAAAACTCCACAAGGTAATTCTGTTCATAGAATATCTTACAAGCTTTGTTATAGGATTTGAGCTCATAGGTAGGTTTTTACTGGCAGAGAATAAACTCAAGTATCTTTATAATCCTCTAACTATATTGGATTTAATAGCTCTAATTCCATATATGCACGCCTTTAGATTAATAAGAATTTTAGTGCTGATTTCCAGACTTCTGAGGTTAACTTACAGATATAAATTCTTTTTTGACTTTTTAAGTAAAGTTTTTAAAGATATAAGTTACGAATTATTCTTCGTATTTAGTCTATTTTTTGTTTTTTTCTTTTCTATTTTAATAATCGTTTTTTCAGTTGAACACACCGCAGGTAACGAAAATATAAAGGACTTTTTTGACGCTATTTATTACACAGTAATAACCGCTACGACCGTAGGATACGGAGATGTTGTCCCTCTTACAACGACGGGCAGATTTCTCGCTATGGCTTTAGGAGTTCTCGGTATCTTTCTTTTTTCACTTCTTACTGCAACCATAAGCACAGGTTTTTTTCACTACGTAAACATGTTAAAGGCGGGTATGCTAAGCTTTAGGGAAATGCGAAACCATATTGTTATCTGCGGATGGAACGAAACGGGAGAGGTCATCTTGGAAGAGCTCAAGGAATACTATAGAGAAAAGCATCAACGAATGAAGCCCGTCGTTATAGTCAGCGAGCAGGACATACAGATTGAAGGAACTTATTACAAAAAGGGTGATTTCGTTAAAGAAGAGGTTTTGAAAAACGCGGGTGTGGAGCACGCGGAGACAGTAATAATTCTCGCTGAAAAGCTCCCTCACCTTGCAGAAGATAGCATAGACGCGCGCTCTATCCTTGCGGCAATGCTTGTTAGAGATTTAAATCCACGGGTGAATTTAATTATTGAAATTCTCCTCAGAGAGAATGCAAAGACTATAAGAAGAAAAAAGGTTGCGGATTACATAATCGTAGATGGAGAAATCGTAGGCTCAATAATATCTAATTACATAAAACATAAAGAAAGCACAGAGCTTTTAAAGTTTTTCTTGGAAAAAGCTGAGTTTGAGGAGAGAGTTGTAGAAGAGGTTAAAACCTTTAGGGAGTTAATTCAAGAACTGGGTAAGGACTACGTAGTTATAGGTATCAAGAGAGGTGAAGAATTCATCATGTTCCCCGACCTGGATTTTGAAGTTAGACCGGATGATTTCCTCCTTTTACTAAAAAAGAGGGAAGGGGTAATTACCTCCCCTTCCTCCTGAGATTAAATCTTTTAAAAAGAGAAAATTACACCTCTGGTGTAGTAGGATTATGAAACCTATTAAGCACCTCAAAGAATTTCCTTAGATATCTTCTGTCCGCTTTGTCTTTTTCTTTGCAAAGGCGTAGAAGTTGGGAGGGTGGGTCAAAGAGATATCCGTAGTCTTTTGCAAAACCACAGGCAAGTCTTATCTGGTCTTCGGGAAAGCTCTTCAGTTCCTCAAAAGATAACTCTTTATTAAAAAGAGCCTCAAGCCACAGGGAATTACGAACCTTAGGTTCTGTTTTTATTAGTTTTCTTATCTCTTCTTCACTAACGCCAAAAATTAAGCTCAAAACC
>WFPV01000171.1 GCA_015487405.1 Aquifex sp.
ATTTTCATCCTCTTTTCCTTTCAAGACAACTATGGGCATCTGAGTTGTAGGATCGAGGGTTATTCCGTGGACTTCCATTTCCACAAGCTCACTCATTTTACTACCTCCACTAGTTCTCCTTCTAAGCTAAAGGGAGAAGACTTAGTAACTTTAATCCTCACTATCTTTCCGAGGAGGCTCTTATCCCCCTTGAAGGAAGCCCACTTGTTGGTTGTCGTTCTCCCTATGAGCTCTCTGTTCTTTTCTTCTTCTACGAGTACTTCCTGAATTGTTCTTTCATATCTCTTTGCAAGCTCGGACATTATTTTCTTTTGAAGGTCTAAAAGTCTTCTCATTCTTTCTGTCTTTACTTCGTCAGGAACTTGCCCGTCCATTTCTGCAGCAGGTGTTCCGGGTCTGGGTGAGAACTTGAAGGAAAATACCTGCTCAAACTTGACCTTTTCGAGAACATCTAAGGTGTGTTCAAAATCCTCTTCCGTCTCGGTCGGGAATCCAACTATTACATCCGTGGAGAGGGCTATATCCTTAACTTTTTCTTTGAGTTTCGCTATCCGTTCAAGGTAGAACTCTTTAGTGTAGCCTCTATCCATAAGAGCCAGAATTCTGTCCGAACCCGCTTGGAAAGGTAGGTGCAGAGCGTTGCAGACTTGGGGTATATCAGCCATAGCCTCGATTATGTCATCGGTAAGGTCCCTCGGATGACCGGTGGTAAATCTTATTCTTTCAACACCCGGGACCTTAGAAACTTCGTAGAGAAGCTCCGAGAAGGGTATGGGCTTTTCAAAGTCTTTACCCCAAGCAGTTACGTTCTGTCCGAGGAGATGTATCTCCCTAACTCCATCGTCAACGAGTCTTTTGACTTCATCAAGGATGCTCTCTAAGGAGCGTGAACGCTCCCTTCCACGAGTTCTCGGAACTACACAGTAGGTGCAGTTCTTGTCGCATCCCTTGATTATGGTTACGTACGCACAGTAGGGATTATCCCTTTCTACCGGGTATTCCCAAACCTTGTCCTCGTCTTCAGGAGGCTCTTCCAGTATGGCTATGGCTTTGTAACCTGCCTGCGCCTGGTTTATGAGCTCTGGGAGCTGATGCATGTTAAAGGAAGAGAACATAATGTCTATAACGGGAGCCTTATTCACGAGTTCCCATCCCGCTCTTTGCGCAAGACAGCCTGCAACCGCTATAAGTGCGTTGGGATTCTTTTCTTTAATCTTTTTATACTCACCGAGGTGAGAGAGAACCTTCTGGTCGGGCTTTTCTCGGATAGTACATGTATTCAAAATTATTAAATCAGCCTCCTGCCAGTTGTCAGTAGGCTCGTATCCGATAGTTTTCAAAATCCCCCTTATTCTTTCACTATCGTTAAAGTTCATCTGGCAACCGAAGGTCTTTATATAAAACTTTTTACTCATAGATATTTAATTTAATCTTTTCCCTTCCTCTTCTATTATTCTTTTATCATTATGAAACCTCTAGTCGGCGTAATAATGGGCAGTATCTCTGACTGGGAGTATATGAAAAAGGCTGTTGAAGTTCTGGAAGAGTTCGGAGTTCCCTACGAAGTGAAGGTAGTTTCTGCCCACAGGACTCCTGAAAAGATGTACGAATACGCCAAGACTGCGAGAAGCAGAGGACTGGAAGTAATAATCGCGGGGGCAGGAGGAGCCGCACACCTTCCCGGAATGACCGCGTCCTTGACAACACTGCCGGTTATTGGTGTGCCTATTCCTACTAAAAATCTCGGAGGAGTTGACTCCCTTTATTCTATAGTCCAGATGCCTGCAGGTATTCCGGTAGCAACTGTGGCGATAGGGAATGCTGCGAATGCAGGATTACTTGCTATAAGAATCCTTTCCATCAAATACAGGAAGTATGCGAAGAAACTCGAAAAGTACGAAAAGTCCCTTAAGGAAAAGGTAAAGAAGATGAACGAGGAGTTATCTAAAATGTTGAATAAAAAGGAGGTAAAGGATGTATAAGGAACTTCTTTTCCTACACTTGTTCTTTGCGATTCTCTGGATAGGGGGTATGATATACAGTCTCGTGTTTATGAGACCTGCTCTCGGAAAGGTGGATGAAGACTGCAGAGTTAGTGTTCTTCAAAACACGTGGGGCAGATTTTTCTACGCAGTCTGGCTTTCTATAATCGTTCTCTTTTTAACAGGAATGGCAATCTGGCATCAGTTCAGACCTGATTTTTCAAAAAATACGCTCTTTCACTTAAAACTCTTAATGTTTGCAATTATGGTTTTAAACTTTGCTTACATTCACTTATACCTCTTTAGAAAAAAGATTTTCCGTTCCATACCTGTCCTTATGACTGTAAATCTCGTCTTGGGCGTGCTTATAGTTATGGTCATTACCTTTATAAGGTAATGGAACTCCTTAGTTTTGAAAAGCTTCGCTCCCTCTGGGAGTTTAAGCTCGTCTTTTCCCTCTTTCTTGGCTTCATAATAGGATTAGAAAGGGAAATAAAGGCGAAGTTTGGCCAGGACCTATTTGCGGGAATACGTACCTTTCCCCTCATAGCTGTTCTTGGAACTATTACTGGGCTTCTGTGTATCTGGCTGGGAAGTATAATTCCTTTTGCAATTACCTTTTCGGGAGTTATAGTTCTCGTAACTGCGAGTTATCTAAAAGATAAAAGCTACGGTATAACAACAGAAGTAGCCGTCCTTATTACGTTCCTGATAGGCTACCTCGTTGCTCACGAACACTACCATATGGCTACATTCATAACCATAACCACTGCATTTTTACTGGTTCTAAAGAAAAAACTGGAGGGGCTTACCCAGAAACTGGACGAAGAGGATATACTTGCAGTATTAAAGTTCGTTGCTCTTTTGGGAGTTATATATCCCTTACTTCCCAACGAGGAAGTTTTTCCGGGCTTTAACCCCTCTGAAGTATGGCTTTTCGTTATTATCGTTTCAGCCATCGATTTCGTAGGCTACTTTCTACTTAAGTACAAGGGTGACAGAAGCATACTCCTGATGGGACTGGTAGGGGGATTGGTTTCCAGTACAGCCGTAACACTCGCATTTTCTGAGCTCTCCCGCAAGTTCAAGGGATATACCCACGTACTTTTTTTCTCGATAATGCTCTCCTGGAGTCTTATGCTGGTAAGGGTTTCTGTTTACGCCTTTATCCTGTATCCGGAAGCTCTACCCGTATTGGTAATCCTGTTTACTCCTTACTTGCTTGTTTTATTTAGTTACGGCTTTGCCGTGTACAGAAAAGGTAAGATATCCGGAGAAATAAGGGAGAAGCTTGAGCTTGTCGAACCCTTTACACTTACTCAAGCCCTTATTTTCGGCGTTATCTATGCAGGTATAAGCGTAGCTTCCTACTACCTTAAATCTTTCTTAGGAGATAAAGGGTTACTTATAGTTAGTTTGGTATCAGGCATCATAGACGTTGATGCTATATCCTTATTTCTATTGAACGCTTTAAAGAAGAATGAAGTAGAGCTTTGGACCACCCTTCTAGGTTTGTTATTGGCCGTATCGTCCAACAACGTCTTCAAGTCCGTTTACGGTATAATTTTTGGCAATAAAGAGTTTAAAAAGCACTTTTCTTTAATACTTCTTCTCACACTTCTATACACTCTCCTATCACTACTCTTTCTATCCTCTGTGAAAGATCACACATGAGCTCGTAGGGAATAGTTTTTGCATCCTTCGCTAAAGCCGTAAAACTCCTTTCCTCATTTACTATATCTACATAGTCACCCACTTTAGCTTCCGTATCTCCGAGTTCCACTATTGTCATATCCATAGTAACGTTTCCAAGAATTTTCAAGGGTTTTCCCTTATACAATAAATATCCCCTGTTCGAAAGACTCTTCATAAGTCCGTCCGCGTACCCGAAGGCTACTATCCCTATCCTTGTTTTCTTAGGGGTTATATAAGTTCTGCTGTAGGAGATGGGATAGTTTTCGGGCACTTCCTTGACCGAGATGAGCTTAGCTCTTAGCTTGAGAGCAGGCTTAATACTTATAGGATAATTTTTAAGGGGCTTTTCTCCGTAGATAGCGAGCCCAACCCTTATATGGGTTGTATACGGAACATTGTATATAACTCCCGCAGAACTCTCTAAGTGTATTTTTTTTACGTTTGGGTAATGTTTTACAATTTCTTCAAACTCCTTTATCTGTTTTAATGAAAATTCCTTATCGGCTGGACTGGAAAGGTGTGACATCACACCCACTATCCTATCGTCCTCTATTATTTCCTTCAGAAATCCCAGTCTGCCCATACCGGTGTCGTACTTTATGTGAAAGTTTATTGGCCTCTCGCCCAGTACACGGAGGTGTTCACGGTCGGAAACCACGGGCGTCAACTCATAATCTTCAATAATTCCCAGTTCTTCTTCTAAAACTCCTCCAAGTATGAGTATCTCCTTCTTTATGCCGAGTTCCCTTAACTGAACTCCCTCCCTCGCACACGCAACAGCAAAGCTATCGACCTCCTCCATCTCGTTGAGAATGGGAGCTACGTACTCAACACCCACGCCGTAGGCGTCCGCTTTTACTACAGCGATAATCTTCTTCCTTGAGAAGCGGTACAGGGCTTTTACATTTTCTTTTATTCTCTTAGCGTTTATTTCCAGAAGAGCCCGAGCCATACAAGGAAGTATTTTAAAATTTTTCTATGGACTTAAAAGCTATTGAGGTGAAACTGGCAAAGAAGTTCTGGGAAAACACTAAGAAGTTGAACGGAGAAGCCAGAAAAGAGGAAACCTTAAAAGTTCTGAGAATTCTATATCCGCTCGTGGCAGATACGAGGGGAAGGGAAGTATTAGAAGTATATACGGAGCTGAAGCAGGATGACAAGGTTCAAGAAAGAGCTGAGAAGCTAATAGAAGAAATCTTTTCTTCACTTTAGTATATCCATCACTTTCTTTATGCTGATTCGCATCCTTTCGAAGGCCTTTGCTAATTGACCTATTTCGTCCTCGGAAGTTATGGGTATCTTGTCTTCTATCTCTCCTTTACTAATCTTGTCTGCGTGTTCCTTGAGAACCTCTATAGGTTTAAAAA
>WFPV01000172.1 GCA_015487405.1 Aquifex sp.
CTCCTCTAAAGCCCCTTTCTTTGATTTTCAGGTCTTCAAGAACTATTCCCTTCCTCTTCTCTAAGGCAACCCTCACTACCTCATGTGCATACTGCCATGCCCAGTAATCCCTTTTTCTCTTTCTACTGTCAAAAAGGTGAGGTGTGGGTATTTCCCCGTAGCTTATCAGGTTCCCATCTCTGCTAACTTCCGCCCATGCTATGTGTGAGGGAAAAGCATTCAGGTCTATTCCTATTGCCCCTCTCTCAAAACCTATCTCTATCTCAGGTAGAGGTTCCTCAAAGGTGATGTAAGCGTAATACCTCCCGTCCCTTCTTTGAACTCTCACAGAGTAAGGGACACCTTGTATGAGGAAGCTCTCAAAAAGTCCCCACTTCTTGTGGGAGGTGATTAGCTCCAAGAGTATCCACTTCCTGTTTCCTGTGTTCACTCTAAGGTAGTATTTATCTCCCTCCTTGACCACTCTGAGGTTAAGGTTCCCGTTCTTGGACTTGTCGCCCCTTGAGTAGAGGTTGCACTGCCTTTTCTCTCTCCACTCTTTCTTTAGTCTTTCTCTTTCTTTCTCTGAAAGGTGATTTTGGGAAAGCTTTTCAAATAGGTCTCTTCCACCAAAGATTACTTTTTCGGGTTTGAAGCCGAGTTCTTTTGCGGAGGCTATTATTCCCTGAGCTTCTAAGATTGCATCATCTACATAGCGGGAGTTGAGGTTAAAGGTCTTTTGAAGTTCTCTTTTCAGCTCTTTCCTTGTCTTCCCTTCAAGGAGTCTTTGGTAGGCGAATCTCATGCAGGATGACCACCTTCTCATTAGGTCGTCAAGGGTTTTCTTCTCCTCTCCCTTGACCCTAAGCCTTGCCTGAATGGTGGTCATGCTTTTAGGCATTCCTTCTTCCCTCCAGGACGCTCAGATAGTCTTTAGCTTTTTCCGTGTATTCCTCCAGCACGGAGATAAGGGTTGCTATTTCGTTAAGCTCGTCTTCCGTGAACTCTTCCCATCTGTCTGTGAGTCTTATGCCTATGCTGGCTATGTTTATGATGTTGTGAAAGAGGGCTACAAGCTCGTAGTGGGCATAGTGTAGCTCTTCCTCGCAGGCTAAGGGCAAAGCACCTTCCATGTGCCTGTGTCTTGAACACAGCTCGTTAACGTCCTTTGCTCTGTCAATCAGGGCTTCTCTCTCTCCTTGGGCGTTCTTGTAAATGACCTTGTAGATCGGCATCTCCAACCTCCTCCTTCCCTTATTATATGCACCTATGCACCTATATGCAAGTGGGATTTTATCCGATAGAATTAGATGGGAAGGAGGGAAAAACATGAGACTGCATCTATACTTGCCCGACGATAAGAAGGAACTCGTGGAAGAGGTCAGGCTTTTATTACAAGCTAACGGCTCTTCTATATCACAACTATTCCTTGAGTGCCTTGAGAAGTTTGCTTCGGAACACAAAGAGGAGTTAAAGGCTATAAGGGAGTTTAAGAAAAAGTCCAAGAAGTTATAATTCCCGCTTTTCGTCATCCATGTCCTGTATTTCGTTTTTGTGCGCAATTGTGCGTTAGTCCTCAACTGTTGTTAACCTCCGAAACATATACCCGCAAATTTGAAAAATCCCCTCGCATTGGCAAATTCGGGCTTGTCAACACAGGGAACACCGAGTAGAAGGGAACCTCCACCCGCCCAAAGTACCGTATCCGCAAGTTTCAAGTTGAAATGTCCTAAGGAAACGAAGGGATTGCGACTTATAGCTTCTATTGAATCAAACATAGAAAGATCTGTATTTCTTTATGGTGAGGATTAAGATGTTCCCTCTGAACTCATGAAATATAAGAAGCTCCTTAGCGAAAGAAATAGAGAGCTCGGTAAAATGATCTACGAAAAGGTAGCTGCGGTGGCGAATGTAGAAAAAGCCATAGCCAGATACAATGCAGAAAGAAATTTTATAAAACTAAAAGTTATGCAGAAGTTTGGTATAGGAACTGTGATGTTCGGGAGCGGGCAGTGAATTGAGCTGAGTATAATAAAGATATGAAAAGTATGAGGCAGGAAGCGAATTTAAAAGATAAATGGTTGCCAACTATATCTTTTCTGCCGGTGATCTTATTAATTGTTTTACCTATACCCTCATTTTCAGAAAATAAGTTCCACATGATATGTCCTGATGAGGTCAAAAGTCTCCTTAAAACATCAATAAAAGTCACCGGCTGGGTTTATACAAAAAACTCTTCTTCTCCGGACGGTTTGATCCTTGAAATACCGCGTAAAATACATACTTTAAAGGTAATAAATATACAAAACGCAAAACCTTTTTTTTCACCTATTTTTTACTTCACGCTTGTACTGAAAATAAACTTGCACGATAAATATATACTTGTATTTGAAAAGGTAAAAGATGGAGATCTACATGTAATGATATTCTTACTAGATGAAAACTCTTCACTTCCGTATGTCTGTAAACTACGATATTCTGGTCTTTAAAAAGCACCACTAAAGTGATCTGCAAACTCCAAGCTCATTTTACTTAAACACTTATGTCTATTAATGCCTATGTTCTTGGGTAGCTGTTGCAACCACTGATTGAGATTGTTTCACATTTATACTATATTTCAAGTAGGGGGATTAAGTATGTTTATGGAGCTACTCAGGAAACTTGGGATCATAAGAAGGAAGAATAGATGGGAAGAAAAATTGAAAAATCTTAGTGATTCGGAAAGATTAGATATTATAGAAACCATCGTTAAGCAAGAACATGATCCTGAAAAAATGAGAAAAAAGATACTTAAGGTTGTTGAAAGTAGAAAAAGTAAATGGGAAAAATTTCTTGAACAACAGAAGTCATTAACTGCCGATGATGATTGGTATTTGGAGTATTGGCGTAGGCATAAGCATAGATGACGTAGATAAGTGAGTCATTTGTGCTTCAAAGTTCGTGAATAAGTTTCTTTTTTTTATCCTTTCTCCAAACTTTTTTGCGTCTTTTTTCTGGAAGCTTTAATATATAAAATCCAGATAAATACCTAACTCTCTACAACTTATTAATAATGACATAATAATAACATGTACGTCCTTCTTGAATGCACTTAACCATTTTTGTTCTTGCATATTTTCCATCTTAAGGAGCAACCTATATCAACTTAAGGGGTAATGTACTGAGAAGACATGCAACAGGATATTTTACCTTTAGGTTAATGTAATCCTTAGCAATAGCTTTGATAGTTTGTTAAACAGGCAGAGCTTAGTTTTCCTAAAAAGAAAAGAAAATTAAGAAAATTACTTGTGCATCAAAGCTATCCTCCTCATTTTTATTTTCCATCCCCTTTACTGAAACTCTTCTATTCCATATTGGCAGGCTGGATATATAATATAATATTATGGTTATTATAAAACTTCTTTTAATCATCTATATATTTATTGTGGCGGTTTATATAATAGGATCATGGTTTCCAAAAGTAAGTAACAGTGGTATTTACCAACTTATAACAAAAATTGTGGAACCGCCACTTTCTTTACTGAGAAAATTAATACCAGAAGTTAAAGGTGTGGATATAACACCTTCAATACTCATATTTCTCCTATATGGAATTATGAAGCTAATAGAAATTGCATTATAAAAATCATCCCCACCTGCCGGAAGGTATGTAGGTAAGTTTTTCTTTGCTGAAAGGCGGATAATTAGGGTTTCCTATATAAGCGTAAGCTTTTTTAATACCAGAGGGAGTGTAAGCGGTAACAACCCTTCTTATATAGGCTCCTTCTTGTACTCCTTCCACCTCATCAAGTATCTTTAAAAGTTCTTCCGTATTTTTTACCGTATAAATCTCTCCGTAAACCTTGTCTTCACCTTCAAAGACTACGGGGTATCCGTAAGGAGTGTCATACAAAGAGCCATTTATATAAGCTTCTTCCTTTTCAACAATAAAAGGTTTTATTATATGATGCAATCTAAAACCCTCCTTTAAGGTGCCGTAAACGAATATCCTGTTTATTGGACTTTCCATTCAACTTATTTTATCTTTGTAAATCTTGAAATAGATATATTCATATAGGATAATAATGGTGGCTATGAGACTCATCGCAGCAAACTGGAAGATGAATAAAACAATCTCGGAAACGGAGGAATACATTAAAAATTTCATACCACTCGTCAAAGATGTTAATGACAGGGAAATACTTCTGTGCCCGCCTTTCACATCTCTGCAGGTTGCGGGTGAACTTTTAAAGGATACAAATATTAAACTGGGCGCCCAAAACTGTTTTTATGAGAAAAAGGGAGCATTTACGGGTGAGATATCCCTTGACATGATAAAGGAAACGGGGGCTTCCTATGTTATAGTGGGACATTCGGAAAGAAGACATATATTC
>WFPV01000173.1 GCA_015487405.1 Aquifex sp.
CCACCCCCGAAGTGTAGGCTTCACAAATATACTCATATCCAGCCAAAGGTATTTAAGCTCTTTGCCATGTTTTTCTTTTAGCCATTTTCTTAGCTCCTTTATATGCTTGGTTGAAGAGTTTTCCAGAATGGTAAGTGAGATATCCTAAAGCGATTTGGTATTCTGCAGGAATATCGGTTAGGGCTATTGTGAGACACCTTAGAGTTTTTGGCATTTAGGCTCCCTCTTAAGAGAAAATTTTAAAACTGCTTATACAGGTGGGTTTCTGTGTACGCACTTTAGATACGAGGTTTTAGTCCGCAAGTTTTCTATAAAATAACTACAGAGTACAAAAGCACCTTCGCGACGGGTTCACTTTTAAAAAAAATAAAGGCTAATAAAGGAAAGTATTGAACCTATAGAAGCCAAGGCAAAAGCGTAGATTAAAGAAGTCTGTGGGGATTTTTGCAACACCTCATCTAAACTTTCACTGGGATTAAAGAGAACTTTAAGAATTTCCTTCATCACTTAAAATTTTAAGACCTGCGGTTACAAGAAAAAAGGCACGAATTATAAATAACTTTTGGCAACAAAAGCTTATGGTATAATTCCTCTTTATGCAACAAGAAGAAAGGGTTATAGAAATCCCCATAGAGGAAGAGGTCAAACAGGCATACATAGACTACGCAATGTCCGTAATAGTCGGAAGGGCTATCCCTGATGTCCGCGACGGACTAAAACCAGTCCAACGGAGAATTCTTTATTCCATGTATGAAATGGGATTAACCCCCGATAAACCTTTTAAGAAAAGTGCAAGGATAGTGGGAGAAACTCTCGGTAAGTATCACCCCCACGGAGACCAGGCTGTTTACGATGCTTTGGTTAGAATGGCTCAAGACTTTACTATGCGCTATCCCCTTATCATCGGGCAGGGAAATTTTGGTTCTATAGATGGAGACCCACCCGCTCAGATGAGATACACAGAAGCTAAGCTCTCCCCCATAGCCGTTGAAATGCTCCAAGACATAGAGAAGGAAACCGTTGACTTCCAGCCAAACTTTGACGATTCCTTACTAGAGCCAGAAGTTCTTCCTTCTAAGTTTCCCAACCTCCTTTGCAACGGGACTAGCGGTATAGCAGTAGGACTTGCGACTTCTATTCCTCCCCATAATCTTACGGAAGTAGGGAAAGCCCTTATAAAGCTCGCTCAAAATCCCGAAATAAGCGTAGACGAGATTATGGAAACTTTAAAAGGTCCTGACTTTCCCACGGGGGGAGTAATAGAAAACGCGGAACAGGTTAAGGGAGTCTACAAGACCGGTAGGGGAATCATTCAGGTAAAGGGGAAGGCTCACGTTGAGAAAGTTCAAGGGGGAAGGGAAAGGATAATCATTACGGAGATACCTTATCAAGTAAATAAAGCAGAGTTAATAAAGAAAATCGCTGATAACGTAAGAAACGGGAGGATAAAAGAAATCTCGGACATTAGGGATGAAACAGATAAGGAAGGTATAAGGATAGTTATTGAGCTAAAAAGAGATGCTAAAGGTGAAAAAGTCTTAGAAAAACTCTTTAAATACACCCCTCTAAAAAAGGGATTTCCCGTAAATCTCGTCGTTTTAATAAACAAGGAGCCAAAACTCGTTGATATAAAGGAATTATTGCGTCAGTTTATTAAACACCGCTTAGAGGTAATTCTAAGACGCTCAAAATTCTTTCTAAGGAAGGCTCAAGATAGACTTCATATCGTAGAAGGGCTCCTAAAAGCTATCAACTTCATAGACGACATAATAGAGAGAATCAGAAAGTCTAAGGATGTTGCAGAAGCAAGGAAGTATTTAATAGAAGAGTTCGGTCTAACCGAAAAACAGGCTCAAGCTGTTCTTGACCTCAGACTCCAAAGGTTAACATCACTTGAGAGAGAAAAACTCCTTCAGGAAGAAAAAGAGTTAAGGGAGAAGATAGATTACTACAAAAAACTTGTTTCCAGTGAAGCGGAAAGGATAAAGGTGTTTATATCCGAAACGGAGGAATTAATAAAGAAATACGGAGATAGGAGGAGGACTTTTATAGTAGGAGCAGAAAGTGAACTGAGAGAAGGCTCTATAACCGTGGCAATACTCCAGGACGGAACGATTATACCTATAGAGGATATTCCCCCTGAAAACGCTCCCGTTGTAAATATACTGAAAGTTCCTTTCACCGAAGGTCTCTTTTTAGTATCAAGTAAAGGTAAGGTTTACTGGGTTGCCGGTTCTCAGGCACTTCAGGGAAGTAAGGTATCTCTCCGCTCGAGGGACGAAAAAATAATAGGAGCTTTTATAAGAGAGCAGTTTGCTGACAGACTGCTACTTGCAACGAAACAGGGTTACATAAAGAAGATTCCCTTGCCCGATTTTGAATATAAAGCACAAGGGATGAGTATTATAAAACTGAACGAAGGGGATGAGGTTGTAGCTCTTAGTCAATCAAAGGACGACTCCGATATATTACTCTTCACGGAGAGGGGAAGAGTAGCACGCTTCAGCGTAAAGGAAGTTCCTCCGGCTACACCCGGTGCTAAGGGCGTTCATGGAATAAAGCTTGAGAAAAACGATAGCGTAAGCGGTCTAAGAGTTTGGAAGGAAGAGCCTTTCCTTTTAATAATTACGGCAAAAGGCAAAGTAAAGCGAATAGCCGAGAAGGAAGTAAATAAAACTAACAGAGGTGTAAAAGGAACGGAGGTATCGGGAACGAGTGACAGGATGGTGGACGTAATTCCGCTCAAAGAAGAATTGGAACTGCTAATTACAACCAAGGAAGGAAAGGCATTTTATGACAGGATAAATGTCAAGGACCTTCCCCTAGCAACAAAGAAGTCTATTCCGAGAACACGTTGGAAGCTGGGAGAAGATGAAATAGTAAAAGTCGTCGTAAAGAAGCATACTTAAAATTAGGGAGGAAGTTATGAGACTTGTCCGCATAATAATAATGCCCAAAGAAGGACTTTTAGACCCCCAGGGTAGAGCTGTTGAGGAAATGTTAAGGGATAATGGATTTAATGTTAAAAACGTTCGTGTAGGTAAGGTAGTAGAAATGGAAGTTCCCGAGGAAGTGGATCTCAAGTTAATTGTAGAAAAATACATAATTAACCCTCTCATAGAAGATTACGAAATAGAGGAACTTCAAGGAAAGTGAAGGATTTTTCCCTATGTGGGAAAACCTTCTGGATAGTACGTTCGTAGTAATAGATTTAGAAACTACAGGTTTCGACGTTAAACGTGCTGAGGTAATAGATATAGCGGCCGTAAGGGTAGAGGGAGGTATCATTACGGAAAAGTTTTCCTCTCTCGTATATCCCGGATTTTTTATTCCTGACAGAATAAAGGAGCTAACGGGCATAACGAACGCTATGCTTATAGGGCAGCCCAGTATAGAGGAGGTATTTCCGCGTTTTTTGGAGTTTATTGGGGACAATATTCTCGTCGGCCACTTTATAGAACAGGATATTAAGTTTCTGAATAAGTACAGTAAGCAGCTCTATGGCAAGAAATTCAAAAGGCAAACCCTTTGCACATTAAAGCTTTCGAAAAAACTCTTTCCCAACTTGGGTAAGTATTCACTCAAAAATCTTTCAGACTTCTTCGGATACGAAACAAACGGTATACACAGAGCATTAAAGGATGCTGAGTTAACAGCAAAAATATTCCTGAAAATGCTTAGTCACCTGTGGAATCAATACGGATTAGGGGATTATTATTCCCTTAAGCGTTTGGAAAAAGGTCGCTTTTAGGCTATCTGGTGCGGGTGGCGGGAGTCGAACCCGCACGCCCTTGCGGGCACCGGATCCTGAGTCCGGCGCGTCTGCCAGTTCCGCCACACCCGCTCACTAAAATAGTATATTGTATAATATCTGATAGATAAGGAGGGGTGGCCGAGAGGCCGAAGGCGGCCGCTTGCTAAGCGGCAGAGGGGCTAAAACCCCTCCGAGGGTTCGAATCCCTCCCCCTCCGCCAGCAATCATCTACTCTTCATACCTTCGGACCACAGTCCATTCTTTAACTTCACAGCTCTCTTCTGAGCCTCCTTAAATTTATCAGCGTACTTGACATTCGGGGGAATTGTGTAGACTGTCGCATATCCCTCTTCAATAAGAACAAGGTTGAGCATCCTACCGTCAGGAAGGTAAACGTAAGCAAGAATTCTACCGTACTTGTCTGTAGGTTGAACGTCAGTTTCGAGGACAACCTCCGTTCCCTTCTTGAGCAGGCTCTTTGTAAACTCTTTAGCCTTCTTTCCTAATTCTATGATTTCACTAATATCGGCCTTTGCCCTTTCTGCATCCCTGTAGGCTTTTATATTCTTACTGCTTTCTGGTACATCCACACCTATGAGACGTACCTTTACCTCCTTACCTCCTTCAAGCCTGCATTTGAAAGTATCACCATCGTAAACCCGAAGTACGGTGCAGGAGTAACGGGAATTAGGTTTTAAAGATACCGTAGCAGTGTAATTCTTAGGTTTGTGCTGTTCTTTTTTTTCCTTTATAAAGTCATTGAGTTCTCCTCCGGAAAGGAGAAATACGATGAGTAAACCTGCGCTTGCCAAGATTCCTAAACCAGATTTTTTCTGTCGTAAAAGTTTTAAAACTATGGGAATAATTCCTTGCATTATTCCCTCCCTCCTTTCTGAGTTTTCACACCGAAAAGAGTTATAATATTAATTGTAAAGTCAGTTATTACTTTCTTTCCTAAGAAATCTTATAGAGGAGGTAGGAGCATGCTGATAAGTGTGGAAACTTCTAAGGATTTTGATAAAGTAGTCCAAGATGTTCAGGAAGCTTCTAAGGCAAGAAAGTACGGTGTTATGTCCGTTTACGAAGTTCACAATATTCTTCAAAACAAAGGCTTCCCCATAGATTACAAATGCACCATCGTGGAAATATGTAATCCAAAAGCTGCAAGCCAAGCGCTTTCCAAGAAAGCGGAAATATCCACTGCGATGCCCTGTAGAATTTCCGTAATAGAGCAAGAAGGTAAGGTCACCTTAAGCACCGTAGCACCGACTTACCTGCTCTCTCAGTATAATGTCCCTGAGCTTGAAGAACTTGCCAAGAGCGTAGAAGAAGATATTAAAAGCATTATGGAGGAAGCGGCTAAGTAATACTTGAAAGGCTAAAATCAGAGGAATATAATATTCATCTTGGCAAGGGGCGGTAGCTCAGCTGGGAGAGCGCCGATATGGCATGTCGGAGGTCGGGGGTTCGAGTCCCCTCCGCTCCACCAGCTTGAGCGCCCGGAGAGCCGGTAGCTCAGTCGGTAGAGCAACGGCCTTTTAAGCCGTGGGTCGCGGGTTCGAGTCCCGCCCGGCTCACCACCTTACATTCAATGAAAAGCCTAATAAGCGCCTATGATCTCACAAAGGACCAAGTAGATGAAATCCTAAGATTAGCAAAAGAATTTAAAGAAGGAAAAATAGAAAAACTAAACGCTTCAGCGGTTCTTTTTTTCGCAGAACCCTCAACCAGAACACGCCTCTCTTTTGAAAAGGCTGCAAGGGAGCTCGGGATATCAACTTACCTTGTGAGTGCCAACGAGAGTTCTACGGTAAAGGGAGAAAGTTTTGAGGATACACTAAAGACTTTGGAAGCTATGGGATACGACTTCGTCGTATTTAGAGTTCCTTTCGTTCTTTATCCTTACCAGCCTCTCGTTGAGAAGATTAATTTAAGACTTATAAACGCAGGGGACGGAACTCACCAGCACCCCTCCCAAGGATTGATAGACCTCTTCACCCTAAAGGAGAAATTCGGGGAGCTCAAGGGCTTAAGAGTTCTTTACGTGGGGGACATAAAGCATAGCCGTGTCTTTCGTTCGGGATTGCCCCTATTTAATATGTTTGGAGCCCAGGTAAGTGTCTGCGGACCCGCAACGCTCATACCGAGGGAAGTGGAAGCACTCGGCGTAAAAAAAGTCTTCAGCAACGTTGACGAAGGTATAGACTGGGCTGATGTCGTTATATGGCTCAGACTCCAAAAAGAAAGACAGAAGGAGAACTACATTCCTTCGGAAAGCAGTTACTTTAAGCAGTTCGGATTAACCGAAGAAAGA
>WFPV01000174.1 GCA_015487405.1 Aquifex sp.
ACCCCAAGAAATACGACGAAGTCGTCTTTTGCGGATACGGAGAGCCAACCTTAAGATTTTCTGCTCTCAAGGAAATAGCAAAGTGGGTAAAGTCCAAGGGAGGAAAGGTCAGGGTAGATACGAACGGTCTTCTCTTTACCTTCCTTCCCAAAGAAAAACTCAAGGAGCTCGTTGGGCTCGTGGACACCTTTTCCGTGAGCTTGAACGCTCCCGACGAGGAGACCTACAACAGGGTCTGCAGACCCGCCCAGCCTGAAGCTTTCCAAAAGGTAATAGAGTTCATAAAGGAAGCCAAAAAGCTCGGCTTCAAAGTTATAGTTTCCGCGGTAGACTACGATGGTGTTGATATGGAAAAAACGAGAAAGCTCGCCGAAAGCTTAGGAGCAAAGTGGAAGTATAGAACCTACGAGGTGGTGGGTTGATAAAGTCTCTCCTTGACTTTCTATTTGAAAACACCTGCAAGTATTGCGGAAAAGCCTTTTCTCCTCAAGAGCAGGGCTACCTCTGTCCCTCTTGTCTCTCTTCCATAGAAAAGCATGAGTTTTTTGAAGATTTACCTGAGATACCTTCGGTGGACGGATACGAGTTTTTTACTAAATACGAAGGTGTAGCTAGAGAGCTTATACTTCTTTACAAATTTCATTCCGTAAAACCATTTTCCAAGGTTATAGCGGAAAAAATTAGAGAGGATTTTTCTAACTTTGTGAATGAAGTTAACCCGGACATCGTAACCTACGTCCCCGTTCACTTTTTCCGTTGGTGGACACGTGGCTACGACCACAACGAGGAGGTTATGAAACACCTTAACCTTCCCTACAGGAAAATATTAAAAAGAGTTAGGTATTCAAGACCGCTTGCGCGGTATAAAAAGGAAGAAAGGGAAAAACGCTTGAGGTCTGCATACAAGGTTGTTGAGTCCTGCAAAGTAGCGGGAAAGAGCGTTCTCGTCTACGACGACATACTCACCACCGGGAGCACAGCAAGGGAGGTTGCACAAACACTTAAGAACGCCGGAGCAACGGAAGTTTACTTTTACTTTTTCCTTAAAGAGTCGTAGAGCTTCCTAATCTCTTCCATAATGTCTATGGCTACTTTCCGGAAATTCTTTAAGTTAGGTTCAAGTCCTTTATAAACTTTCGGTTTCCCGATAACTACCTTTACCGATGCTCCGAATTTGGGGAATATAGCCCCCCTCGGAAGAACTTCGTCCGTCCCGTGGATGTAAACGGGAAGAACGGGAAAACCGCTCCTTATAGCCAAGAGTCCCACTCCAGGCTTCGGTTTTAAAAACTCTCCCGGATTTGCCCTCGTTCCCTCGGGAAATATTCCGACCTTACAGCCCTTTTTTAGAATGTTTATGACTCTCTCTAAGGTTTCCAAATCGCTTGCACTCCTCCTTACGGGAATCGCCCTCATGTGACGGAGAATCCAGCCTAAGGGAGGTTTAAAGAGCTCCTCTTTTGCTAAAAAAAACAAAGGCTCAGGGAAAACTGCGTTCAAAACCGGGGGATCCAAGTTACTCCTGTGGTTTGAAGCAACTATACAGGGAGAGGACGGAATATTCTCAAGTCCGATAACCTCTAACTTCAGAACCTTCCTAAAGAGAGGTTTCACTCCCCTCCAGGCGGGCAGAAGAAAGTATCTCCCCAACGCAGTGTATCCGCATTCCATCGTTTAAGAATAGTTTAATTTTTCTCTTTCTCCATCCACCCTCTGCAGGAGCTTTTTGTCCGCTTACTATTACCACCTTCAAGTTTTCATAAAACCTCAATTACAGGAGTTTTTCAAGCTCTTATTAATACTTTCCTGAGAAATGTTTAGCAAGCAAGCCATTGAGCTAAATTTGAAAATGCCAAGATAAACGGAGAGAAAACATAGATATTGGCTGGTGGAAGAGTAAGAAGAGTATCTCAAGATTAAAAGACAAATTAAAGCTTGCGGGAATAGGGACTAGACCTATTTCCGACGTAAAAAAGAAGTAAAAAGACCGAAGCAACATTTTGTAGTTTATGAAAAGCGTGTAGGGTGCATTTGGTATTAAAGTTTCAAAGAACAAATAGGGAGTATTTAAATACCTAAGTGTATACGAGATGTATACGGGAGAAATAAAAATAAGCTTCTTGTAAGGGAATGGGCAACTCCCATGAAAGTAGCCTAAGGAGCACCTCTACAAAGTTAAGTTCTGCACCTTCGGTACGGGATGGTTACCACATTAGTTTATAATCTTAATCATGAAAACCTGGGGAAAGGTCATTCAAGCAATCTGCGAAGAGGCAAACAAGGAAAACGTAGACCTTTACATCGTGGAAGGAGACAGTGAGCTGAACTGGTTTGGAGCGAAACTGAGTAATTTCTGCAACGATGAGGTCTACTCCGGTGAAGATGTGAAAGTTTTTAAGAAGGTAAAGGAAAAAATTTCGGAAAAGCTGGACGGAAAGGGATACATAGTTCTAATAAGCCCAATGAATCTCTGGGCTGATATTTACGATGCGAGTGTTCCGAAGTTTAGAAATCCTAATCCATCCGATAGACCTTTCGGTGTGAGTTTTGACCGCTTCAGAGTGGGATTCTTTGAAGATAAGGAAAAAGCCGTTAAGTTTATGTTGAACGTTGCAAAAAACTTGAGGGATAAATTTAACCTCCATCTCCACCTCTTTTACGCTTAGCCCTCCTTCTTTCCTTATAAACTTCCTGTCTGCATTCCCTTATTATCTTTTTGTATTTGTAGTAAACGGAAGGCACCTTTATGGGAAGGTTGTAATACTTTTCAAGCATGAGCATTATGTCTTCCGTAGTCAGGTATTTGTGATTTCTTATCAGGCTCTTTATATACTTGATTATTCTGGTTTCCTTCATTTTCAAGCTTAATACCCGAAGGGTAATTAAATTTTATAATATTGTCATGAAGAAAAGGAAGTCCCAAACTCAAACCCAGGAATACACCGCGGAAGCGATAAAGGCTGTTTCCGGACTGGAGCACGTCAGACTCCGTCCCGCGATGTATATCGGAGATATAGGGGAGAGAGGACTCCACCACCTCATATGGGAGATATTGGACAACGCCGTAGACGAAGCTATGGCGGGTTACGCAAAGAATATCTCCGTCACCATTCACAGTGACAACTCCGTTACCGTTGAGGACGACGGGAGAGGTATTCCCGTTGATATACATCCGGAAACGGGAAAGCCTGCGGTTGAAATGGTCTTCACGATGCTGGGGGCTGGGGGAAAGTTTGAGAAAAAGGCTTACAAGTATTCGGGAGGACTCCACGGGGTAGGTGCCTCCGTCGTAAACGCTTTATCCGAGTGGATGATTGTGGAAGTTTACAGGGACGGAAAGATTTACAGGATATCCTTCAAGAGAGGAGAGGTAGTAGAGCCCCTTCACGTCGTGGGAGAAACAAAGAAGAGGGGAACGAAGGTCTCCTTCAAACCCGACCCCGAGATATTTGAAACGACGGAGATAAAGTTTGACATAGTAGAGAGAAGAATCAGGGAGCTCGCTTACCTCAACCCGGAGGTTAAGTTCGAGCTCATAGACGAAAGGTTAGACAAACACCTAATCTATAAATTTGACAGAGGAATAGAGGAGCTCGTCGTTTATCTGAACCAGGGTAAAGAGCCCCTCTTTAAGGACATAATCAGGATTCAGGGTGAAAAGGACGGAGTAATAGTTGACATAGCCTTCCAATACGTAAAGGACTACAAGGAGAGGATAGAGAGTTTCGTAAACAATATAAAAACCATTGAGGGTGGAACCCACGTAACGGGCTTCAGGACGGGACTCAGTAAAGCCGTCATCCGTATGGCACAAGGTCTTAAGCTTGCCAAGGATTTAAAGAAGAGCTTCACCGGAGAAGATGTGAGGGAGGGTCTGACCGCGGTAGTGGCTTGCAAAGTTCCCGAGCCCCAGTTTGAGGGACAGACTAAGACGAAGCTCGGAAACCAGAACGTAAAAACCATAGTGGAAAGCCTCACCTACGACTACCTGACTAAGCTCTTTGAAAAGAGGAGGGATATCTTAAAGCTCATCGTTGAAAAGGCTATAGAGGCGGCTCTTGCAAGAGAAGCCGCAAAGAAGGCTAAGGAGCTCGTAAGGAGAAAGTCCCCCTTAGAGGAAGGTGTCCTTCCCGGAAAGCTCGCGGATTGCTCCGAGACAGACCCTTCCAAATGTGAGCTCTTCCTCGTTGAAGGGGACTCTGCTGGAGGCTCCGCAAAGCAGGCGAGGGACAGAAGAACTCAAGCCATTCTCCCCCTCAGGGGAAAGATAATAAACGTTGAGAAGGCAAGAATTGATAAGGTTCTCGCCAACGACGAGATAAAGGCTATAGTTAGTGCTCTTGGTTGCGGAATAGGTGATGAGCTTGACCTCAAAAAACTCCGCTACCACCGCATAATCATAATGACTGACGCTGACGTTGACGGCTCACACATAAGAACTCTCCTACTTACCTTCTTCTACAGGTTCATGCCTAAACTTATAGAGGAAGGCTACGTTTACATCGCGGAACCACCGCTATACAAGGTTAAGAAAGGCAAGAAGGAGCTGTACATAAAGGACGACAAAGAGTTTGAACACTTCCTTTTAAACGAGATTAAAACCAAAGGCAGACTCGTAGATGCGAGAGGGAAGGAGTATAAGGGAGAGGAGCTCGTTCACCTACTCATCAGAATAAAGGACTTTGAAGATGCCTACAAGGCTCTAATAAAAGCAAAAGGAGAGGATATAGTTAACTTCCTGCTAACTCACAAAGTTAGAGAAGAAGACCTCAGAAATCCTGCAAGAGTTAAGGAGCTCGTTGACCTGCTTTCCGACGAGCTTCCCGACTACAGAGTTGACACCAAATACAACGAGTTTGAAGGAGCTTACGACCTCATTCTTTACGACGACAAGCTCGGAACGAAGACCATAATAGATGCTAACTTCCTTTCCTCTCTCTCCTACAGAGAGGTCTTAGAGGGAGTTCACGTTCACCTGCCGGTAGAGATTTATATGGATAACAAGAAAGAAGTAGTTGATAACCTTACCGAAATCTACGAAAAGTTTATGGATATGGCACGCTCCGGAATGGAGGTTCAGAGGTATAAGGGTCTCGGTGAGATGAATCCCGAACAGCTCTGGGAGACTACCATGAACCCGAAAACGAGAAGACTAAAGAAAGTGAAGATAGAAGATGCCGCGGAGGCGGACAGGATATTCACGATTCTTATGGGAGACCAGGTAGAGCCGAGGAGAGAGTTCATAGAGGAATACGCCAAGGAGGTGAGAAACTTAGATGTTTAAAAGGGTTATCGTCGGACTTGACGGCTCTCCCGCCTCTATGGTGGCTACGAGACAGGCTTTTAACATAGGAAAGTTCTTTGACATTCCCGTCGTAGGCGTCTACGTAATAGACGAAAGGCTCCTGGACGAGAGCTTCCTTTTGGACTTATCAAGTATCTTAGGCTTTACCTACTATCCAGGTATCTCCGCGAGAGTAAAGGAAGTCCTTGAAGAGCAGGGAAAAGTTCTCTTAGAAACCTTCGCGGAGCAAGGTAGAAAGGAGGGTGTAAAGGTATCCATAGTCCAGATTCAAGGTGTTCCCTGGCAAGAGATAGTGAACGAGGCGGATGAAGACGACTTAATAGTCATCGGGAGAAGAGGGAAGAAGCTTTTAAAGGGAGTTTTCTTAAGCGGAAACGCGGAGCAGATAGCGAGAAACGCGAAGTGTCCCGTTTACCTTCTTCCGGATGAGGAAAAGGAGTTCAAGAAAGCTTGCGTGGCTTACGATGGAAGGGAGAACTCCCACTACGCCCTTCAAATAGCGAAAACTCTAAAAGATTTATATAGGTATGAAATTAATGTTTTATCTGTAGTAGAAGATAAGGCACAAGCTCAGGAATTGAAGGAAAAGGCTTCAGAAGTTCTCGGAGAAGACTTTAAGTTCTTCGCATACACCGGAATACCAGAAGAGAAAATCGTAGAGTTCTGTAAAGAAAACCATATAGACCTCCTCTTTATGGGAGCTTTCGGCAAGGGACCCATAAAAGAGTTCTTCTTAGGAAGCGTAACCTCCTTAGTCCTTCATAACTTAAACATACCTACACTGCTCGCGAAGAAGGGAAAAGGTTAAGTCCAGACCTTAGAAAAGTCTAAGGTCAGCTTACATTCCTCTAAATCAAAAGTGAATGAATCCTTTACCGCGTCAAACACTTTAACGTATTTTCCTTCTCTTAGTTCGTAAATCTTCGCTTTCTTAATCTCGGGGTAAACCACTACGAAGTATTTAACCCCTTCTCTCTCGTAGATTTCCCTTTTCAGTTTTTCGTCTTTCTCCCTCGTGCTCTCAGAGATAACTTCAAAAACTATCTTGGGAGGTTTTAAAAGCTTCTTTTCTACCTTTTCACAGGTTACGTAAACGTCAGGTCTCAAAACGGTGCTCTCATCAACCACGTAGTCGGTGTCTATACCCACTACGCATTTAGAACAGTTCTCCTCAAGGAACTCATCAAGAAAACGGAAAATTTTTCCGACAATCCTCTGATGTTCAAAGGTAGGCGATGCAAGAGCGTAAGGAATTCCTTCAATGAGCTCCCAATCCCCTTCCCACCTCTCGTAATCCTTAATGGTGTATTTGGGAGGATACTTTAGGGCTAAATTCGTCATACTTATTAATATATGGAAGCTAAGCTTATCGGCAGTTTAAGATATGCAAAATACAGGTATCCTAAAAATCACCCCTTAAAGATTCCGAGGGTCTCCCTCTTAATGAGATTTCTAAAAGTAATGAACCTAATAGAGCCTGAAGAAGTTATAGAGAGTAGGAAGGCAACCGACGAGGAGCTACTCCTATTCCATACCGAGGACTACATAAAAACCCTCAAACTCGCAGAGGCATGCCAGTGTGTTCCCAACGGAGCCCGGGAGAAGTATAACATCGGAAGTTACGAAAATCCTGTATCTTACGCTATGTTTACAGGCTCCTCCTTGGCTACCGGCTCAACCATCCAGGCAATAGAGGAATTTCTGAAAGGAAATAAGGTCTTCAACCCTGCAGGAGGCATGCACCACGCTTACAGGAATAGGGCAAACGGCTTTTGTTACATAAACGACCCGGCGGTAGGAATAGAGTATTTGAGGAAGAAAAAGGGTTTCAAAAGGATTCTTTATATAGATATAGACGCCCACCACTGCGACGGTGTTCAGGACGCATTCTACGATACTGATGAGGTCTTTGTTCTCTCTCTTCATCAATCTCCCGAATACACCTTTCCCTTCAAGAGGGGATTTCTAGAAGAAATCGGTGAAGGGAGAGGAAGGGGATACAATCTAAACATTCCTTTACCAAAGGGATTGAACGATAACGAGTTTTTATTTGCCCTTGAGAAATCCTTAGAAATAGTTAAGGAGGTTTTTAAGCCGGAGATTTACCTCCTTCAGCTCGGAACGGACCCGCTCCTTGAGGATTACCTTTCTAAGTTTAATCTTTCAAACGTAGCCTTCTTAAGAGCTTTCAACATGGTCAGGGAAACCTTCGGTGAGGGTGTTCATCTCGGAGGCGGCGGGTATCACCCTTACGCCCTTGCCCGTGCGTGGACCTTAATCTGGTGCGAGCTTTCGGGAAGGAAAGCTCCCGAGAAACTGACCGAGGAGACTAAAGAGCTTCTCCTTTCCATAGACTTTGAAGAGTTTGACGATGAGATGGACAGGAGTTATATGTTTGAGAGTTTAAGAGACCCCTATCGGGGTGGAGAGATAAGAAAGGAAGTAAGAGAAACCTTACAGAAAGCGAGAGCTTTAATCTTAAGCACTTAATACTTTCTCTCACCGAAGAGTGCAGTCCCGACTCTAACAATCGTTGCCCCTTCCTCTATCGCCACCTCAAAGTCGTGGGACATTCCCATAGAGAGGTGTGGAAGCTTAACGTTAAATTCCCTTTCCAGCTCCTCTTTTAGCTCCCTTAACCTCCTAAAGTAGGGACGAACCTCCTCGGGGTCTTCCAAGTAGGGAGGGATACACATGAGCCCAAGAACCCTGAGGTTTTGGAGAGAGAGCGTATACTCAAAAAGCTCCTTTAAATTTTGGGGCTCTACGCCCGCCTTGGTTTCCTCTCCTCCTACGTTTACCTCTATTAAGACATTCTGCGTTATTCCCGCCTTCTGAGCCCTCTTTTGAATCTCGTCCGCAAGGCTCTTCCGGTCTAAGGAGTGTATTAAAACGACTTTATTCATTAAATACTTCACCTTGTTGGTCTGCAAATACCCTATAAAGTGCCACTCTATGTTTAAATCCTGCAGAGCTTCAAACTTTTTCAGGAACTCTTGAACCCTGTTTTCTCCGTAAACCTTAAGTCCGCATCCGTAGAACTCCCTTATCTTTTCGGGCGGAACGGTCTTAGAAGCTCCGAGAAGTTTCACCTCTTCGGGTTTTCTTCCCGCACGCTCGCAGGCTTTGTGTATTCTTTCAAGAACAATTTCCAACCTTTGACAGGCTTCCATAAGCTTTAATTTTAAAGCGACCGTAGGTATTCTCCAAAATGTTCACGAGAATGCCAAGGATGAGGGAGAATAGAGATATGGGCTAATTGGGAATAGATGTAGGTCCAGAAGCTTTTCATCTCTGGTGGCACTCTTTAGCTAAGTTTTTAAGAAGTGTCGGTAGAAATGTTGTAGATAGGTTTTAAGGCATATAAAACATAGGATGAAGAACTTTTACAGGCGTTTTTCTCACAATGCTAAATACGAAACTGTTTGGTCTTGGCTCTCTGCTTTCATCTTCATTTATTCCCTCGACTCTAATGTCTAAACTTGGCGTTCTCCTCTTGTCCGCTTTCTCTCCCTCTTTTTTTCCACATTTAGGACACATCATTCTTCCTTATTTCCTTTCGTCTATTTCGTAAACTACCCAAAAGTTTGATATCTTTAAGTTTCTATTTTATTTCATATAATAAATCCCTCATGGGCTTTTTGGAAGAAGTTAGAGCACTCAAGGAAAAGGAGTTAAAAACTTCTCCTGAATACTTAAGTTTTTTAGAAAAGAAGATTTATGAGAGAACAGATTTTTACGACTTTGAGAGAGCTCTCATGAGTTGTAGGACGAAGATAATCGCAGAAGTCAAGAAAGCTTCCCCTTCGGAAGGGAAGATAAAGGAGGTTAATCCGGAAGAGCAAGCAAAACTCTATGAAAAGGCAGGGGCGACTGCAATATCGGTTCTCACTGAGAAACACTACTTTAACGGCTCTTTAGAAGATTTAGAGAGGGTCCGAAAGGCTGTAAGCCTTCCAATTCTTAAGAAAGACTTTACCATTCACGAGGTTCACATCTTGGAGGCTAAGGCTTACGGAGCGGACATAGTCCTACTTATAGTGCGTATGCTATCGGACGATGAGCTTAAAAGGTTAATAAGGTTTGCAAGAGAGCTTTCCCTTTTCCCTCTCGTTGAAGTTTTTACCTTAGAGGAGGTAAAGAGAGCAATAGACGCAGGAGCTGAAATTATAGGTATAAACAATAGAGACCTCCAGACTTTCAGGATAGACCTGAACACCACCAAGGAGCTTGCGCCCAAGGCGAAGGAGCTGGGAGCAAGGTTCGTCATCTCGGAGAGCGGAATCTCTAGAAGGGAGGAAATTTTAGAACTTATGAACTACCAGGTTGACGCTTTCCTGATTGGAACTTCCCTCATGAAGAGTGAGGATCCTTATAGGAAATTGAGGGAGCTCTTGATTGGGTAGTAAAGCTTTAGCTAAAATTGATTTAAATTTATATAGAATGAATATACTACAGTTTATAAAATTTGAAGATTGGATAGGAGAGATATCAAGAGATAAATTAAAAGATGTTTATATAACTGTGTATGAATTTACAGAAGATAAAAATGGGAGTTACACCATATTCTGTGGACTTTTACCTTATGAAGATGAATTTATACAAGAGATTCTTAAACGTTGTGAATGGGATATAGAAATTGGATTTGGTCATCCTAGTTTTTGGAAAGATGAGAAAGGAAAGATTCATTATGATAGATTTGGTTACACATTTAAAAATTTACCTTTTGAACCTTTAATAATTTACAGAGACTTTTATGGTTTACGTGAAGAGTATATAGA